>JAUWXE010000019.1 GCA_030616535.1 Candidatus Aerophobota bacterium | reverse complement strand
GTCGATTTACAAAAGTAAGTCAGAAGAAAAAGGAGGTGAGGAAAGCTTCATCCAGAGACTAAAAATAATAAACGCACCGAATAAACATTCGTTTGCAACGAGAAAAGGAGGATCTGAATGAGTCTAAGGAGATGTAAGAAGTTGGTGGTAATGTTATTGACGGTGGGGCTAATCTTGGGTTTGATGAATCTTGCTCAGGCTCAGCCAAAATCAGGATTTGCGGCAAAGGTAGGATATTTTATGCCCGGTGATGAGGATGTGGAGGATATTTGGGGAAGTGACTTCAGCTTTGGAGTAGATTACCTTTATGCTTTCCCACCCTATGGAATTGATTTTGGGGCAGAATATTTCTCCAAAGAGAAAACGGAAACTGTCTTTCCCGTGACATCCAAGGTTGAATGGAGGGTTATCCCTCTTACTGCGACTTTTCTCTACTTCTTTCCCGGAAGGGAAGGCTTCTCTCCTTATATAGGGGTAGGTATAGGGTATTATTTAATGAAGCTCGACGTCGAGATAGCATTGGTCGGCATACCTTTCCTTGCTGGAAGTGCAGAGGAATCAGGTATTGGATCTCATGTTCAGGGGGGATTTACTCTGGGGGAGAACTTCTTTGCTGAAGCTAAGTACAGCACAGCAGACATAGAAAATGATATAGAGGCAGATGCAGGTGGATTCACGATTCTGGTTGGATATAGATTTTAAAAAGACCGGAGGAAGCTAGTAGAAATAATTGTATGCCGCAGCACCAAGAGTTTTTTGCATGCAAGGGGGTAGGCAGATATCGTCTCCAAGGCAAGTTAGTTAAGTTGTTGGAAAACCCCTGTTGATCTAAGTGATAGAGCGTAGCCCTCTGGCAGGGTTTAAATTTTAAATGTTATTTTCTTGGATACCTACTGCCTCCTTCCTTTTCTGGAATCGGAAAAGATTTTTTGTGAGAATGAGGATAGAAGCCATAGTAGCAGATATTATGACGGTCGTCTTGGTGGGAGGTACAATCTTGCTCTTTCCTGAATTTTCCTTAAAGCAGACCGAAGCAGCAAATAAAATCAAAACCATAAAACTGCCTCCACCTATGGTTAAGGGAAAAATTTCCCTTGAGGAGGCAATCAAGAAAAGAAGATCAGAAAGGGATTTTCAGGATAGAGCCTTAACCTTAAGGCAAGTCTCACAGATTCTCTGGGCTGCTCAAGGTATTACCGAGGAAAAAGGATTTAAAAGGGCAGCCCCATCGGCGGGAGCTCTTTATCCTCTGGAGCTTTATCTTGTGGTTAAGAAGGTTAAAGAACTCGAAGCTGGAGTATATCATTATCATCCGGCTAACCATACCCTGGATCTTACCTTGAGAGGTAATTATCAGACACCTCTGGCTGAGGCATGTCTGGGGCAGATGTTCATTGCTGAGGCTTCTGTGTCCCTGGTAATAGCAGCAGAATATGAAAGAACTACCGCAAAATATGGAAAAAGGGGCCTAAGGTATGTTCATATAGAGATGGGCCATGTGGGAGAGAATATCTGTCTTCAGGTAGTGGCCTTGGGCCTGGGAACTGTCACCATTGGAGCATTCTGGGACGAGGAAGTTTTCCACCGGCTGAGCTTACCTAAAAACTATAAGCCACTGTATGTCCTTCCTGTGGGATATGTGAAATAAATGAAAATTCTTCTTCACCTCTGTTGCGCTCCCTGTGCAGTCTATTCCTTTCTCAAGCTGAGGGAGGAATTTGAGGAAATCATGGGATTTTGGTACAATCCCAATATCCATCCGTTCTTAGAATACCAAAAGCGTTTAGAGGCGGTCAAATTATGGGCAAAAAAAGAGAAAGTGAGAATTATTTACAAAGATGAATACGATCTTAAAGGTTTTCTCCGCAGGGTGGTGTATCGAGAATCAAAACGATGCTATCTTTGCTATCATCTACGTTTGAGGCAAACAGCTATATTTGCTCGCAAGGGAAAATTTGATTACTTTGGTTCCACCTTAATAATCTCTCCTCATCAAGACCAAAAATTACTGAGAGAGTTAATGGAAACATTGAGTAAAGAATATGGGGTTAAGCCTTATTTAAGAAAGATAGAGGAAGAGTGGCGGAAAAGCAGGGAGCTTTCTAAAAAGATGGGTCTGTATCATCAGAAGTATTGCGGATGCATTTACAGCGAGGCTGAAAGGTACCAGAAAAATGACCATTTCAAGAAACCTTCAGGGGAAAAATTTATCATAGCATAAGTAGCACTCTTTGAGGAAGGAAGAACAGTGTGGCACCAATTTGCTACTTCTATAAATAGAGTCATCATAAAGGTGGGAAGCAGCCTTTTACTAAAGGAAGATCATGGTCCCGACTTAACCTTTATGAAGGAGCTAGTCAGGGATATCGCTGTCCTTTCTGAAAGAGGTATGGAGGTTGTTTTGGTTAGTTCAGGAGCCATTGGTATGGGGAAAAAAGAGCTGGGAACAGGAAAAAATTTTGATGCTATTCCTTCCAAGCAGGCTCTGGCTAGTGTAGGGCAAACCCATCTGATGAATCTTTACTATCGATTTTTCCAACAATACCATATTTCTGTAGGACAGGTGCTCTTAAGTGCCGAGGATCTTTCCCGCCGTTCTTCTTATTTGAATGCTCGTAATACTCTCCTTACTCTTCTCAAGCTTAAAATTATTCCGGTGGTTAATGAAAATGATACGGTGGCTGTGGAAGAGATTAAGTTTGGAGATAACGATACACTTTCGGCCTTAGTTACGGGTCTGGTAGATGCGGATCTTCTGGTAATTCTTTCGGATATAAAAGGCGTATATACTGATGATCCAAGAAGAAACCCGAAGGCAAAGCTAATCAGAAAAGTTTCTTACATAAGCGAAGAAATGGAAGGAGTTGCTCGGTCCACCTCGGTCGAAGGACGAATAGGAGGAATGCAAACTAAGATAAAAGCGGCGAAAATAGTTACTCGTTCGGGTATTCCAGTAATTATAGGAGGTAAAGATAGAGATTTTTTAGCCCAGCTTTTTGCTGGAAAAGAGGTAGGAACTCTCTTTCTTCCCCAGAAGAATCGGCTAACTTCCCGCAAGAGATGGATTGCTTATGGCCACTTCCTTAAGGGTAAGATTGTAGTGGACAAAGGTGCTAAAAGAGCCTTGCTTCAAGAAAGGAGAAGTCTTCTTGCCTCTGGCGTAATTGAGGTAAAAGGGAAATTTGAAGTGGGTGACTCCGTAAGCCTTTTAGATAAAGATAATAGAGAATTTGCCCGGGGCATTACTTACTACTCATTGGAAGAACTAAAAAAAATAAAGGGAATTAAAAGTTCTCTTATTAAATCTCAGCTCGGATACAAATATTATGACGAGGTTATCCATCGAGATAATCTGGTGATATTATAAGTATCTCTAAACTTATATCTTATACCCTAGTTCCTTGAGAGATTCTTTGCGCCTTCGCCACTGCTTTTTTATCCCTACCCATAAATCTAGGTAGATCTGACAGCCAAGGTGTTTTTCTATCTCCTTTCTAGCCAGACTACCTATTTTTTTTATCATTTTTCCCGATTTACCGATTAAAATCCCCTTTTGGGAAGCCTGTTCGACATAAATGGATGCCCGGATATAAATTAAATTTTGGGGTCTTTCTTCAAATTGAACTACCTTAAGCATCACCGAATATGGTATCTCATCATGGGTAAGATCAAAGATTTTTTCTCTAATTAGCTCCCCCACCAGAATGCGTTCTGGTTGATCGGTAATGAGATCTGAAGAGTAATAGGCAGGATGAGGAGGAAGACGCTGGATCATTTCTCCCATTAAGATAGAAAGATTGGTTCCTTTTTTGGCCGAGATGGGAACAATTTTCACAAAAGAGAAAAGGTTCTCATATTCTCCTTTTATAGAATCTAGCTCATGCTCCTTTGTCTTATCCATTTTGTTGATAACCAGAAAAATAGGCTTAGGTATATTTTTTAAATTTTCTAAAATGAACCGGTCCTCGGGTGAGACAGTAAAGGGTTCCACTATTACCGCTATTAAATCTACTCCCTCTAGACTCTTAAGTGCTTCTTCTATCATGTGCCTGTCCACCAGAGTTTTGGCCTGGGTGAGATTGATTATCCCCGGTGTGTCCAGAAAGATCACCTGAGCTTCATCGAAGGTTACCACTCCCTTGATGATGTTTCGAGTGGTTTGGGGCCTGGCTGAAGTAATGGCAATTTTTTCTCCCACTAGCTGATTGATTAAAGTCGATTTTCCTGCATTAGGTTTACCTATTAAAGTAACAAATCCCGCCTTAAAATTTTCCATTTGGTTTTTTTCTTTCCTTAGTATCAAAGTTTATGAAATTGCTACCTGCTCCCTATTTTAGTTAACCCTCAGAGCCAACTTCTCTCCGAGGAGGAAGAAAAAGCGACAATCAATAAGTTCCTTAGTTTTCTTCCCGGCTATACTCTGCAAGGACTTCCTTTTGAATTGTTTCCCTTAGTTCTTCATTAAGGGGATAGACTGTATCTATGAATTCTCCATTGGGCAATTTGCGAGAGGGCATAGCCACAAAAGGTCCGTTCTTTCCTTCAATAACCTTTAGCCCATGGACACGGAAAGAATTGTCGAAGGTAATAGTTGCCCAAGCTTTAAACTTGTCTTTTCCCTCAACCTTCCTTATTTTCACTTCTGAGATCTTCACCCTAACCCTCCTTAAGATTTTTATCTGTGGGTTGCACCAGGTAGACCCTTCCCCTTTTTTTTAATTTGCTGAGGATTCTTTCACCCTCCTCCTTTCTCTCTACCACAGCAAAGATAACAGATCCACTACCGGTCATGGCGGCCTCTCTTGCTCCTGCCTTGATCATCTCCTCTTTAATTACTTTGATTAAGGGAAACTTTTTAAGAACTACTTCTTCTAGTCTATTATATAAAGATGTGCTTATTCCGAGTAGGCCTTGCTTCTTTACTAAATTAGTAAGGAGTTTAGCGCTTAATCTCTTTTCTGTCAATCTCACTTTTATCTTCTGGTAGACCCAAGAAGTAGAGATAGGAATTCCTGGATCTAGCAAGACTAACCACCCATCTCTTATGGGAGGAAGCGGAATAAGAGTCTCTCCTTTCCCTCTAACGAGCGATGTCCCCCCTTTCAAACAGAAAGGAACATCTGCTCCCAACCACTTAGCCAATTTTGAGAGATCAAGGAGAGGAATTTCTGTCTCGAAGAGTTTATTCATTCCCCACAGAGTAGCCGCAGCATCAACACTGCCTCCTCCTAACCCTGATCTTTCGGGAATGCTTTTATGAATCTCGATTTGCACTCCTTTTTTAATCTCCGTCTTCTTTAAAAAGAGCTCAGCAGCTTGATAGCAAAAATTCTCTTTTCCTAAAGGGATCTTAGGATTGTCGGACCAGATTATGATTTCTTGCTTGAGAGGTCTGAAAACAAGTCTGTCATACAAGGTCACCGACTGCATAATCGACTCGATCTCGTGATAACCATCGCTGCGCTTTCCCAGTACATCTAAATAGAGATTGACCTTAGCCGCTGCCTTAACGGTTAACTGTCCCTTCATTGTTTTATTAGCTCTCTTCTTTTCCTAATATTTCCTACTTTTCATAAGATAAAAAAATAGGAGCAATTGTCAAGAGTCCCGAGATATTTCTTGACAGGGGATGGGGTATATGATAGGTTAAAAAAAACCAGAAATAAATGGAGCCACAAGGTAATCCCCTTAGAGTTTTAAGAAATGTGAATTTTTTGGCTCTTTGGATAGGACAAGTCATTTCCCAGTTTGGGGACCGTCTAGCTCAGATGGCTCTGGTGGGCTTATACTTAAGGCAAACAGCGGGAATTTCTCTCTCCCATTCTGTCCCGGTAATGCGGAATCTCTTTTTTTTCTCCGTTCTACCCATATTACTTTTTAGTCCTCTGGCCGGAGTCTATGTGGATAGATGGAGTCGTAAAAATACTCTCATCATGGCTGACCTTCTACGAGCTGGTTTAATTTTACTTATCCCTCTTCTGGCAAATTATACAGCCGGTATGTGGCACATTTATGGGGTTATATTCCTAGTATTTACCGTAACCTGTTTCTTCTCTCCTGCTAAATCGGCAATTATCCCCAATCTAGTCAAAAAAGGAGAGCTTCTTGCTGCCAATTCTCTCTCCAACATTACCCGCATCATAGCTATGATTGGGGGAGTTGTAGCAGGGGGGATAATAGTAGCCTGGGCAGGAACAAAGATGAGCTTTTATCTTGATTCTCTTAGTTATTTTCTCTCTGGGCTGGCTATACTTGCTATCAGGATTAAAGAGGATCCTCCAGAAGAGAGCAAGGGAGGAATTAGAAGAGTGGCCAAAGAGCTCATGGCGGGATTAAATTTCATTAGAAAGAAGACCAGAATCAGATTTGTTGCCACAAGTTTATTTATCCTTATGGGAGCCAGTGGTATTGGGTATCTCTTGGTTACAGTTTTTGTCACCAAGGCTCTAGATTTAGGAACTGTTGGCCTGAGTGTGCTTGCTACCTTCCTCGGAATAGGAATGCTAGTCGGATCTCTAATCTATGGACATTTTGGAGAGCACATTGAGCGAGAAAAAGTTATTGTGGGGGGAATCCTCACCTCTGGAGTCTGTGCTGTTCTTCTAGGAGGACGCAAGTCTCTTTTCTCGCTCTCTTTGGGAGTAGGTATTATCGGATTTATTTCCTCTCCTATTATGATAGCCGCTTACACCTTGACTCAAGAAATGACCCCGGATAGAATTCGAGGCAGAGTTTTCTCTGCCCTAGAGGTAATGATTAACTCGTCTTTTCTTCTTTTTATCTGGGTAGCCGGAGTATTAGGTGTATGGCTATCTATTCAAAGTATCTTCTACCTCACTGGAGTAGGACTGCTAGTGTATGGTAGCAAGATCCTGCTGTTAAGATCTACTAAAGAGTGAGCACAAGGTGTGGGTCTATCTTTTGTACAAAGTGGGGGAGTTCTTCACTCGTTTTTTACCTTCGTCGTTAGCTTACTGGGTAGCTAAGAGATTGGCTGATCTTTTTTTCCTAATCCCCATCGGCAAATACAGAGTGTATAAAAAAGCAGCTTTTCACAACGTCTCCTTGGTTCTGGGTAAAGATAAGGAGGATCCTGGGGTGAGAAAAACTGTGGTTGAGATGTACCGTAATTTTGCTAAGTATCTACGGGAGTTTCTTTGGCTACCCGGATTAGATCAAAACAGATTTTTTCGTCTGGTCACGCCTCTGGGGATCGAAAATCTCGATTGTGCTCTCTCCAAAAGAAAAGGAGCGATACTATTGTCAACCCATTTTGGTAATTGGGAGTGGGGTGGGATCAGCTTAGCTCTCTCGGGATATAAGGTAAACTTTCTGGTAAGGGCCCACAACAACAAGAAAACAGATAGGCTCTTTAACCACATACGTGAAAAAAAGGGGATAAAAGTTATTCCCTTGGCCAGATTAAAAGAGGGAATAAAAGTTTTAAAAAGAAACGAGATTCTGGCCATACTTGCTGACGAAAACTTAGAGCAGACAATGAAAGCAAAACTTTTTAGCCGTGAGGTTGATATCCCCTCAGGGCCGTTCAGATTGGCTCGACGGACCGAGGCTATGATTACCCCTGCCTTTATCATTAGAGACAGATGGAATGGGAGACAAAAGGCAATTGTCGAGACTCCTTTAGAGGTAAAGAAAGGTGAGAGCGAGGAAAGGGATCTACAAGAAGCCATAAATAGTTTTATTCAAATTGTAGAGGACTATCTTCGTCACTATCCTGACCACTGGCTTCTATTAGAACCTAAAGGAGAATTCAAGAAATGAAAGTTCTACTTTTGTATATATCAGCTGTTTCTGGCCATAGGCAGGCTGCGGAAGCCATCAAGCGAGCTTTTATGGAATTTTATCCAGAGGTGGAGATACGAGGAGAAAACCTGTTTCAGCACGGCAATCGCCTCTTAAGGACCTTATTGGATAGTCTCTATTATGCTATAATCACTCTCGCACCCTGGTTTTGGGATCTTATCTGGGATAGCCGAGAGGTATATTGGTCAACCTATGCTTTAAGGAATTTTTTATATCGCACAAATTACCTACGATTATACAGAGAGGTCATTCTTCCTTTTAATCCTCAAGCGGTCATATGTACTCATAACATAGCCTGTGCTCTTTCCTCTATCATAAAAAAAAAGAAGTGTTTAGATTACTTGTTGGCTGGTGTCCCCACCGACTTTTGCCTTCATCCTTACTGGTTCTATAATGGGGTTGATGTATATTTCTTGCCCCATGAGGAATTAAAAGAAAATTTAGTAGAAAGGGGAATTCCTCCAAATAAAATTCAAATTACTGGCATTCCTATTTCTCCTAATTTCTCTAGATCTAAAGGTAGGAAAAACTTAAAGAAAAAATGGGGGATAAAAGAGGATCTGTTTACTGTTCTTTTGATGGGAGGAGGACAGGGAATGGGATCGCTTAAGGAAATTGTGCTTGGTTTAGCCAACTCACATCTTCCTATTCAGCTTCTAGTAGTGACAGGAATAAATCGGAGATTAAGAAACAAATTTCGAAGGATGCAATCTAGCTTGGACTTGTCTTTAAAAATCTTTGGATATACGCGGAAAATCGATGAGTTGATGGAAATCTCAGACCTATTAATTAGTAAGCCAGGAGGACTCACTACTGCAGAAGCTCTGGCCAAAAGCTTACCCCTGGGAATTGTCGATTCTCTGGCCGGACAGGAAAGGAGAAATAAGGAATTTCTTTTAGAAAAGGAACTTGCTTTTGAATTAAAGAATAAGGAGGATATAGTTGACTTAATTAGCCATTTTTTGAATGACTCTTCTTATCGGAAGAAATGGCAGAGGCACGTAGAAGACTTTGCCTGCCCGCAAGCTGCACAACAAATCGCTCAAAAGGTAATGAGTCTGGTGAAAGAAAAATGAACTTGGACTATTTCGTTATACCCACCAAAGACACCCGTTATGCCTACACTACGGGAAGAATAAGAGCCCTGGAAGTCCGTCTTTTAAGAGAGGCTGATTTTTCTCGAATGAAGCAAGCAGAAGGGGTAGGAGAGATTTTGCAAATCCTGGGTAAACTCTTCCCCTATTCTGAGTCGATGAAGAAGATTCAAAAAGAGGAAGACTTTGAGGTGGGATTGGAAGAAGAGTCAAGAAGGACTTATGTAGAGCTACGAAGCTTTTGTCCTGAGCCGGATCTGATAGACTTATTTTGGCTGGAGAATGATTTCCACAACCTAAAAATCTTGCTAAAGGGACACTTCCGGGAAAAATTATCCCTGGCAGTTTCATCATCCCTACCCCCGGCTTTATCTCAAGCAGGAACGCAAGCTATAGAAATCCTTAAAGAGGCAATAGAAAAAGAGAATTTTGCTCTTCTTCCCTCTGAAGTTGCAAATCTACTAGAGGGAATCTTTCCCTTAGTGGAAGAAAACCCTCACCCGCAGTTTTTAGACAATCTTCTAGATAAACGCTTCTTCCAATGGCTGCTTTCAAAGGTCGAAGAATACTCTGACCCTTTTCTTAGGAAACTGATCCAACTCCAGGTCGACGGCTTCAACATAAAGACATTTTTCAGAATTCAATTCTTGCGTAAAGAAAAAGAGTTGCTGAAAGATTTTTTGATAGAAGGAGGCTCTTTGGATAAAGATCATCTACTCAGATTAGCCTATCAACTAAAGGAATCACAAGCCCCGGAGATTCCGGGTAGGGAGTTCAGAGAGGTAGTGGCGGCGACTTTTGAGGAGTGGGACAAAGAAAGGTCTCTCTTTGGTCTGGATAGATTCTTCGACAATCTTATTTTAAAACACACTCGTTGTGGTTTTTACATAACTTTTGGAAGAGAGCCTTTGGTTAACTACATATTCCTTAAAAAACAGGAACTAAAGCGCCTCAGAGTGATCTTGCGGGAGAAATTAGCTGAAATCTCTGCCGAGGAGGCAGAGGACCAAATAATTGGTTTAGGCTAGGTTATTAGTAACGTGCTCTATAATTCGGACAACTGGTGGCATTGGGACGGTCAGGGTCATTACAGGTGCGGTAATCATGTAGACAACTATCACATAGATATGAATTACCTCCCAAAAAGTTGGTTATTTTTACTACAAACTTTCGCCAGACGGTTTTGATAGCCATATTATTTTCCGTTGCGTGTCTTGAAGTTGTCCGAAATCAGCAAAGCTGATTTCTCTAACTGTGTCATATTGTCTATGTTTGTCAAGAATATCTCGGGACTGTTCCCCTTCGTGGCTGTCCTTGGTGAATCGTATTTCGTGAATCGCATCTTGGTTTCTTTTTTGGCCATTCACTATTCACCATTCACTATTCACAATTTTTGCTGATATAAGGCTCCTTCGGGGAAAGTCCCTCGATACACGTGTAAATCTCCTGAATACTAATAGTTTTCTGGTATTATCAAGTAAATGCGAGTTTGGGAGGCTGAAGTATGTCCAGGATAGCAATCATTGCTGATAAACAAACCTGTCTTCCCTTTTCTGGGATAGGGATAGATGCTGTAATTTGCCAGACTTCTGGGGAGACTGGAAGAGTTCTTCGCAAGCTGTCTGAGGAGGGTTATGAGGTTATTTTTGTCTCTGAATCCTTAGCTGCTAACTGTCTGGAAGTAATCGAAGATATCAGTGAACAAAAAACTTCTCTGACCATCACTATAGTTCCCGATTTTTCCAGAGAGTTTTCCAGAGTGGCCGGGCAAAGACTAAGAAATCTGATAAAGAAAGCAGTAGGTATGGAACTACCTGAATGAAGACAAATGAGATTGTATGAATAAAAAAGAGGTTATAGTTATATTTAAGGAAAAGAGAGCTTTGTTGGAAGGTCATTTTGAACTTTCCTCGGGTTTACACAGCACAAAATATCTTCAAGCTGCCTTGGTTCTTCAATATCCTTGTTTGGCTACCAGGTTATGCACATCTTTAGCCCAATTTTTCAGGAATAAAGGCGCTCAGGTAGTCATAAGTCCGGCTCTAGGAGGAATTGTGGTGGGTCAAAAGGTGGCTGAAGTGTTAAAAGCACGGGCTATCTTTGCTGAGAAAGATAAGGGAAATTTCACCTTACGAAGAGGCTTTAGAATAAATCCAGAAGAAAAGATATTGGTGGTGGAGGATGTGATTACTACGGGTGGCTCGGTCAAGGAAATTATAAAGGTGGTAGAGGAAAGTAAAGGAGAGGTGGTGGGAGTGGGGTGTTTAGTTAACCGAAGCTGTGATAAAATAGCCTTTATCACTGAAAGAAAGATCAAAATTCAGCCAAAGAGTTTGTTAAATTTGAAAATAAAGACTTATTCTCAAGCTAGATGTCCTTTATGTGAAAAAGGAGTACAGTTAATTAGACCGGGTAGCAAAAAGCATTAGGGAACTAAAGTGAAAAAAGAACTCGTGTACAGAGAGCTAATCGCACCCGGGAATCTATTTTCTTTTCAAGTGGAGATTAAGGAAAGTAATCTTCTCATTTTAGCTAGCAGGAAACTGCCCAAACAAACCGAAGAGGCATTGGTCTGGTGTCGCAAGGACATAGAACAGTATATCTATCGAAATTCCATCTTCAGAACCACCTTTAAACCTTTTCCACTTGAAGAGGGGATGCCACCTATTGTAAGAACTATGGCCGAAGCAGGCCGTGAAGCAGGCGTAGGGCCGATGGCTGCTGTAGCCGGGGCGGTAGCGGAGTTTGTGGGGAAGGAGCTTTTGAACTATTGTAATCAGGTTATAGTAGAAAATGGGGG
This sequence comes from Candidatus Aerophobota bacterium, assembly GCA_030616535.1. GTDB lineage: Bacteria > Aerophobota > Aerophobia > Aerophobales > AE-B3A > AE-B3B. Next base: position 2,624 of record JAUWXE010000019.1, on the reverse strand, counting down.
GGACATATTCATGAAAGTGAAGAAAAGAAGAATAGTAGGAATCTATGCCGGAGATTCACCACTCTCAAAAAGAATCGCCCTTCAGATTGAACCTCAGGACACTCCTTTAGGTATCTGCTGTTCGGCGGGAACTTTTGGACACTCTCAGAGCCTGGGAACGGCAGATGCAGTAATCATTCTTTCTCCTGTCACTGCTTTAGCCGATGCGGTTGCTACCGCCGTAGGTAACCTGGTGAAAGATGAGGCAAGCATCCAAAAGGGCTTGGAGTTTGTTCAAAAGATACCCTTTATCCGGGGCGGGATAATCATAAAGGAGAAAAAAATGGGGGCATGGGGCAGACTGAGAATAGTAAGAGGAGTCCATTAGATGTATGATTATTTAAAGCGGATGTGGTCTTTAATTAGGGCAAAAATGAGTAGAAAAAAAATCGTTCGTTATGCCTTATTGGTAACGGTGGTAATTGTTTGCTTCCTAGCTTTATTTATTTTCCAGACTCAGGTTAACAAGAAGGCACAGAAAAAGTTTCGACTAGCCACTTCTTACTATCACCAAGCACAAAATAGCAAAAAAAGAGAAGAGAGGTTGGACAAATTAAAAAAGGCAAAGACTCTCTATGAAACTATTCTATCCAATTTTTTGGTTAAGAATAAAAAAGAGGTTCTCTTCTATTTGGGTAATTGTCTTTATTCTCTGGGAGAATACGAAAAAGCTAGCAAGGTTCTAAAAAAATTCGAGGGCAAATATGCAGATGACTATTTTGCTCCCCGGGCAGTCATAAAGTTGGCCTCTAGCTATGAGCAATCTGGCAGTTATAAGGAGGCTATCAGGAGTTACCAGGAATTGCTAGAGAGATATCCTGAAAGTTCACTAGCTCCCCAGGCTCTTCTGGGATTAGCTAGATGCCAGCAGCTACAGGGAAACAGGGATAAGGCGCTAAGAGCTTATGAAGAACTTCTCTCTCGCTATCCTTTATCAGAAAAAAGAGGTATAGCAAAAGCACAGATTCAGCGAATGAAGGCTGAAAAATCTCGCTAGGTTGACAAATTACCCATTATCCATAAAATGAGAAAATTAGAACTTATATAAAAAGGTGGGCGAATGGTTTCTGATAAAAAAAGAAAAAGAGCCAAGATTGCCAAACACAAAAGGAAGAAAAAACATCGGGCCGATCGACATAAAAATAAGTAAGGCCCCTGCTAAAACCATCCGGGCATAGAGGAATGGCTAAATTAATTAATAAGAATGTGCGGGTCCGTTTTGCTCCCAGTCCTACAGGAAAACTGCATATTGGGGGAGCAAGGACGGCTCTCTTTAATTGGTTATTCGCCAGAAAAAGTGGGGGCAGGTTTATCCTCCGCATCGAAGATACTGACATTGTCCGCTCCACCAAAGAACTCTCTCAATCCGTGATTGAAGATCTCAAATGGCTCGGATTAGACTGGGACGAAGGACCCGAAATTGGCGGAAATTACGCTCCTTATTTTCAATCCCAGAGAATTGAGATTTATAAAAGGTATGCTTCGGCGCTTTTAGAAAAAAGGAAGGCATATTTCTGTTATTGTACTTTTGAGGAACTCGAGCAACGTAAGAAGAAAATGCAGGAAAAGGGTATGCTTCCTAAGTATAATGGTCGTTGTCGAAGCCTCACACTTGGTGAGAGAAAAGAATTTGAGCGTGAGGGAAGGTCTCCCACCGTAAGATTCAGAGTGCCCGGAGAAGGCACTATTTACGTGGAGGATCTGTTAAGGGGTAAGGTGAGCTTTGAGACTAAAATGCTGGGTGATTTCATTATATTAAAGTCCAATGGAACACCCACTTTCAATTTTGCTAATGTAATTGATGATGCTCTGATGAAAATAACCCATGTAATAAGGGGTGACGACCATCTTTCTAATACCCCTCGACAGATTCTGCTTTACGAGGCTTTGAGTTTTAAGATTCCCCAATACGCTCATATACCCATGATTTTAGGTGGAGATGGGGCCAAGTTAAGTAAAAGACACGGTGCAACTTCTATCGCTTATTATAGAGAAAAAGGGTACCTTCCCTGGACCATGATAAATTACTTGGCCCTTTTAGGATGGTCTACCCGGGAGAGTCAACAGCTTTTTAGCCGGGCGGAGCTTATCCGAAGTTTCAGTCTGGAAAGAGTGGGAAAGAGTGCAGCCATCTTTGATTTCAGGAAACTTGAATGGATGAACGGAGAATATATCAGAAAGTTAAAACCGAACCAGTTAGTAGATCTTTTAATTCCTTATCTTAGAAGAGAAAACTGGGTAAAAAAAAGGATAGATCCTTTTACCCGGAAAAAAATCTTAAAAGTGACAGAGCTTGAACAGGAAAGAATTAAGGTTTTGTCTCAGATCACTGATCTGGCTGACTTTTTTTTTAAATCCGACTTCGAATATGATCAGGCTTTGGTAGATAAAAGATTAAAGAGGGATTATGTTCCTCCTCTACTAAAAAAGATGAGGAAAAGAATTGCGGGTCTTTCCATTTTTAACGAGAAAAATCTAGAAAGACTGATTCGAGATTTAGCCAGCGAGTTTTTTCTTTCCCCAGGAGAGGCATTTCACCCTCTTAGGGTTGCCTTGACTGGAAAGATGAGGGGACCAGGTTTATT
>JAUWXE010000097.1 GCA_030616535.1 Candidatus Aerophobota bacterium | reverse complement strand
TTCTGAATTGGGAACCAGCCCAATCTCGATGAAAACTCCCTGTACAGATAAACTCTTAATCTGACCACCATCTAAGGGCTCTATGGTTATACTTTCTACTCGATCCTCTCCCTTGATCTCCTTTACCCTGTGTCGGGGAAAGGAGGTTGCTTTCTTCTCCTTTTCTATTTGTTCCACCAAGACAGAATCTGCCCTCCAGGTAGAGGCGATATCTACCAGATAAATCCTAGAGGCAATTTTGACCAAGTCCAAAGCTGCCTCGAAGGCAGAGTTTCCTCCCCCAATCACGGCTACCTCCTTTCCTTCAAAAAAAGGAGCATCGCAAATACTGCAGTAACTTACTCCCCGTCCGATGAGTCTCTTTTCTCCTGAAACATCGAGAGAACGAGACCCTTTACCAGAGGCGATAATCACCGTCTTGCCCCTGAATTTCTTCCCACCCTTGATGAGGATGGAAAAGATTTCTCCTTCTTTGCTTAATTTCTCAACTTCTTCCCCAATTTCTTGATCTATGGGAAAGTGGCCTACCTGCTCTTTGAATTTATTAACTAACTGCCTGCCTTCAATATATTGATAACCCATATAGTTTTCCACCTCCGACGTCAGGAGAACCTGACCACCCAGATCCTCGCTGATTAGTAGAGTCTTTAATCTTTTGCGAGCAGCGTACACCGCCGCAGTCATCCCTGCCGGTCCCCCACCTATTATAACCAGATCATAAATCAATTCAGTCTTCCCGGCTGGCTTCTTTTCCTCCTCTTTAGAGAGAATAAAATCTAACTCCATACACCTCACCCCTTTATTTCATTCGATCAAGTTCGCCGCCAACTTATTTTATACCCAAAATAATGTGGATGTCAATGAACCAGATCATCTCTGAGTGGGAAGAAACTCTAACTTTACTTTGACAGGATCCAAAACCACTTTATAATATGATGAGAACCTTTCTCTGAACCCTCAAACCGGACAGCTAGAAGATCAAGTAAAATAGCATCTACGAAAGGAGTAAGATTATGCAAACAAGAAAATTAGGCTGGACAGGTCTTAACTTATCGACTATTGGATTGGGTACCTGGGCAATTGGAGGTAGTGGTTGGAAGTACGGTTGGGGTCGCCAGGATGACAGAGAGTCGATTTCGACCATCCGGCATGCACTGGAAAAGGGAATCAACTGGATAGACACAGCCCCAGTTTACGGACTTGGCCACTCTGAAGAAGTTGTGGGCAGGGCGATCAAAGAATTAAGGGATAAACCGATCATTGCTACCAAGTGCGGCCTGGTCTGGGATAAAGATGGGAATCCCTCCGGCTGCCTGAAGAAAGAGAGTATCCGTTCTGAGGTTGAAGGGAGTCTGGGGAGGCTCAAAATAGATGTTATTGACCTCTACCAGATTCATTGGCCAGACCCTGACGAGGACATTGAAGAAGTCTGGAGTACCCTAGCAGATTTGATAAAAGAAGGCAAAGTTCGCTATGCCGGGGTGTCCAATTTTAGTATAGAACAACTCAAACGTATCCAACCGATCCATCCTGTAGCCTCTCTTCAACCACCCTACAGTATGCTCGAGCCTGGTATCGAAGAAAAACTCCTCGATTACTGTTCAGCAAACAATATGGGGGTAATCGTATATAGTCCTATGCAAAAGGGCCTTTTAACAGGAAAATTTACCAGAGGGCGTGTGCAGAATTTACCCGGGGATGACCACCGACGTGAAGACCTACATTTTCAGGAACCCGAGTTAAGTGCCAATCTTAAATTGGTTGAAGGCCTGCGCTCTATTGCTGAAAAGAGCGGTAGGACCTTAGCGCAGTTAGCCATAGCATGGGTATTGCGGCGTTCTGAAGTAACTGCAGCCATTGTAGGTGCAAGACATCCATTCCAGATCGAGGAAACTGTTGTCGCCGCAGAGTCGATGCTCTCCAAAGAAGATATCGCCGCCATTGACCTACTACTCAACAAACGTCAGCAGGCACTAAATCCAAGCTAAGCTTGCAGTATTGGGACAAGCGAAAGAATACACTCATTTTGGCTGGCTTTCCTATTTGGACTCCCCTGCCTGTCTTCGCATTGCCTGCGGCACCTTGCGGTCCGCTCCTGGTGACGATGGGCTTGTCCCACTCCTCTTTTTTCAAGTACTTGATACTGTTTTTGAAAGACCGTCTGTTTTGCTTTCGTATTTTTGCCATAATTTCAGCCTCCTTGGATACGATTTTATCAGGATCCCAGGAGGCATTTTAGCAAAGTATTTCGTCTTTGGGGTCACAAATGCGAAGATAAGATGAGGATAGGTTATTTAAAATAGGGCGTCAAGCCTATTTAAGGGTTCGTCAGCATTAATGAAAAAAAAGAAAAAAGAAAAAAAAGGATGCTAGGGTAGCATCAATTTGTAAACCAAAATATAGATAAATAAGGATTTTTATTTGATAAGGTAGATGATTTTGATATAATCTAATAAAGGTATCGTAAGCCACTCCAAATCGAAACTTTATTAGCAACCCCTGAATGAAAATTCTTTTTTAAGACAACTTTCAATAAAAAGTCGATACTCGTCTAAAAGCAATGGGGCTAGAAAAAAAATGTCTTTCATTCTGGGAATAGATCTGGGGACCTCCAGCGTGAAGGCTATTTTAGTAAGCGAAAGAGGAAAGATTGTTGCCAACTCATCGCAAGGATATCCCACTTATTCTCCTCATCCTGGTTGGGCTGAACAGGATCCCCTAGAATGGTGGGAATCTACTGTTAAAGCGGTAGGAAAAGCCGTTCATCAATCCCGTATAAAACCTTCCCAAATAAAAGCAGTGGGACTCTCGGGGCAAACTCATGGGACAGTATTGGTAGGGAAAAGTCTTCTTCCTTTGAGAAAGGCCATCATCTGGATGGATCAAAGAAGCGTTACTCAGACCCGACGGCTTCAACAGAGACTAGGAAAAAGATTATCGCAGATGACTGGCCTTCCCATAGCCACAGGTTTTTTGGCTCCTTCTCTTCTCTGGATCAGGGAAAATGAACCTAGGATTTGGAAAAAAATTCACCAATTCCTTCTTCCCAAGGATTATATAAGACTGAAACTAACGGGAAATTTAGCTAGCGACGTCACCGATGCCGGGGGAACACTTCTTTTGGACACGAGGAAGAGAAAGTGGTCGCCAGAGATATTCCGGGAACTAGAAATTCCTGCCAGCTTTGCTCCTTCTCTTTACGAATCCTGCCAGGTTACCGGGAAGATCACCAAAAACGCAGCCAAAGAGATCTCCCTCAAAGAAGGTACCCCTGTGAGTGCTGGAGGAGCAGATCAGATAATGGGAGCGGTAGGCAATGGTATAATCGAACCCGGAAGGGCAGCCTGCAGTATTGGAACGGGAGGATTGGTGGTAACAAGCCTGGATCATCCTCAATTGGCTCCTGATGTAGGCTTACACACTATTCCTCATGCAATACCCGGAAAGTGGATTCTTATGGGAGCAATTCTCTCTGGTGGATCGTCCTTGAATTGGTTCTATAAGCAAGTGATTTTGGGAAGAGAAAAAAAAATTGAAGGTGAAAATTCTTATCAGTCTTTAGCTCGAGAAGTTTCACCAACCCCTGCTGCTTCAAAAGGCTTAATATTTCTTCCTTATCTAAAGGGTGAGCGAACCCCTTATCTTGATCCTCAAGCAAGGGGAGCGTTTGTAGGCCTTAGCCTTCAACATGATCAGAGAGATTTAACTCGAGCTATAATGGAAGGAGTAATTTTTGCTTTGAAGCAGTCGGTAGAGAAATTTAAAGAGTTAGGAATTGACATCACTAGTATCACCGCCTGGGGAGGAGGGGCAAAGAATAAAATCTGGCGGCAGATTCAGGCAGATATATTTAACCTACCCATCCTTATTTCTCCCACCCAGGAAGGATCTGCCTACGGTGCCGCCATAACAGCGGCGGTAAGCATAGGAATTTTCTCCGGTA
>JAUWXE010000088.1 GCA_030616535.1 Candidatus Aerophobota bacterium | reverse complement strand
GAAGAGAATCTTTGTCTCCCAACATAATAGCCTTTAAGACAGCAGATTGAGGCTGAGGCAAGCTGTGCTCAATTAATCTCACCATCCGGTCCCGGCTCCTGTAGGTCCACTTCATTAAAGGATTTCCCCGACCTCTTTTTATGAGGTCTACTTTTCCTGTTGATAGCTCAACCCAGATTCCCTGATAGGATAAATATTTTTGTGGGTTAAATCCTCCTTTTTCTTTTTCTCCTTTGGGTAAAGTTAGCTTTCCTTCAACCTTAATCTCATCCCCATAATCATAATTCATGAGAGGAAGATAGCTTACAACCCGGACTTTTCCCTCCACTTTCTTTTCTATTTCTCCTGAGTTATTCTCTTTCTCCCCACCCATCTTCTGGGATCCATTTTTAGAAGCTATTTTCTCTACCTCCATTACAAATTGCAGAGTTTTTCCCTTAAGCTTGGGGCGGTTAATCACTTTTCCGGTTAGGCTGAGGGCCTCTTTAGAAGGAGCAAAGTTGATAATGTGAGAAGGAGAATGAGGAAAATAAAGATAGCGAAAATAGAGGCTACCTGCCAAAATGATGAGAGAAAACAAAAGATATCCTACCAAGCGTTTTCTACCCTTAAGATAAAAAAGAACCGATAAGCCGAAGAGTAAGAGAAAAGTTAAGTAGAGGGAAAGAAAAGGCAGGGAGAGATACCTTCCCAGGATTATTCCTGCTATGAAGAAAAGGGTAAGTCCAACAATGGGTTTATTCATAATGAAGGGAAATTTTCCTTCTTACCTGTCTAATAATAGCTCTTCTTTTCATTTCCTGCACCAAAGGTAACACAACGATTTCTTAGTAAGGTAGGTATTTCTTGGGAAACTTTGCCACTATAGTATAATTGGGATCCACCACATTTCCTACTCGCATACTGCCAACTTGTGAGAGCACTTGTAGGGCCTCCCATTTGTCAAATCCGTAATCGGCAACCAACCATTTTACCAGTTCCACGTGAGCAATGCGGAGAGCATCCATAAGCGGACGTGCACTACCAGCTACCATTAGGTGAGTTACGTTCTCTATCCGAGGCCATTCGGCAGCTTTGTTCTTAACCACTTCCAGTTTCAAGGTTACCTGAGCAGTCGTTTCCAGGGCAACTCCACAGATTTCTCCGTCTCCCTGGGCCGCATGGACATCCCCGAAGGAAAGATATGCTCCTTTTACCCATATGGGTAAGTAAAGGATTGCGCCTTCCTTTGTCTCCACGCAGTCCATATTTCCGCCGTACTCACCTGGAACAAGCGCTGTTTCCATACGACCAAATCGGGGAGCAACCCCTATGGAACCAATGAAAGGATGAAGAGGAATCGAAATTTTGTCTAGCTTACTTTTAGAAAGCTTTAGGGTTGCCATTTGAGAGCCTAGATCAAGCTCCCACCGGTATTTGACTTCCAGCAGAGGCTCATTAAACAAAAGGTCCCTTCCTGTGCTCTCTCCGGTTAAGGAACCAAAGTGGGGCAAAAGAGAGGAGAAGGCGTATTCTCGGTTTAGAAGAATCTTTTCGATATTTATCTTCAGTAGATCACCCGGCTGGGCTTCTTCAATCCAGATGGGTCCAATCAGAGGATTGGACTCTTGAAATGTAGTGATCTTGCTTTTCTGTTTTTGGTGTTCCGCCAATGGATTCCCGTAACGGTCGAATCCACCAGCATCTATCGTGGAGGCGGTGACCGAATCACCGCTTCTAATCCGCAATACAGGTTCGTTCGGACCAAAGGTATACTGGTAAACTCTGGGTTCTAATCTATGGAGTTTGCCTTTTTGTCGAGTAGAAGTCATATGAACCTCCTATTTAGGTTGTAAACTCCCCCTCGCCGAACCGGACTTGTGGATTTCCCACCTCCAGCTCCTCAGAGACACCTCCCTTAGAAGGAGCAAAGAGTCTAAAAGTTATGCTACACACGGGATCGGAGAAATGGATTCCAGTACATTCCTAGCCTCCTTTTTGGTGACGCCTACTTCAGCCGCTGCCTCGTTTACTAATTCTGTCTTGTTCATTGTGCTACCTCCTGTTTTAATTGATTATTCCTGAAGAATTTATTCTTATGTTAGCTAAAAAGTGAGCCGTGTCAAAAAGAACCTTACGGGATTCCAGTGAGAGTTCACTAATAGCCCTCTTTTGTTAAATTAAATACTCGAGCAGAAACCTCCTCGAGAATAACAGGTATTTTGCGGATGAAAGCCTGTAACGCATCTTGCCTTTTAAGGCAGGTTGAGTCGTTCCGCCTTGAGGCTCTGCTTCCTTTTTGGTTATGTCCTAGTTGAGGTCTTTTGCATGAAAAAGGAATCTCCACCAGACCCCCCAGACACTTTTAGGCTGTGATAGATTGACAACAACCGAACTTTACTTTAATCTATCCCCAGAGGATACCATCAGGGATTTTTTGGATAGGTGGTAAGCAGGCTTACATGCAACTTGTTAGGCGAAGTACTCGGATTTGACGAAGGAACAAATGTTTCAAAAGAAATCGATCTGGATCACTTATGCTTGGAATGATAATGTAGATGGCGACGTTGACTTCACTGCCCAGGAGCTAATCAGGAAAGGGCTCGATGTCAAACTAGATCGCTGGAATCTCACTGCGGGAAAGCGTCTGTGGGGGCAGATTGAGTCTTTCATTCAGGACCCTTCAAAATCTGACGGTTGGCTTCTCTATGCCACCCAGGCAAGTCTGGGTAGCCAAGCCTGCAAAGAAGAATTTGCGTACGCTCTGGATCGGGCTCTGCACACCCGCGGGGGGAACGCTAGTTATTAATCTATTTAATGTAAGGAGCGGACCATCTGATGATGGAATATGGTGGCAAGAGTCTGCTGGAAATGAGGCTACTCCGACGCAAAGTTACTATGTATTTTGCAAGAAACTACCATCGCTCTTAAGTTTTGGCGTATATGAAGGTTCGCCTCGATACCGAGTTAGATTTTGATTTCTTCATATCTACTTCGCCCATCTAGCCAACAGACTTGAATAGTCTGGATCTCCACCACCTCCAAACTCTTTTAGGCCATGAGTGAGAGTTTCCCCAAATTCTATCCAAAATCTTAACCTTTACTACACAAGAAGTCCTTTTCCACTTTCTCATCTTCAAAGTTCCTCTTTAATTCAACATCTTGGGAAAAACCATATAAAATTTTGGGGAATGTCCAATTCTAAACCCTCTTGACATTTGTGATCTATCTGCTAATTAATTACAATGTAAGTTTACTGAAGGAGCTTGCGGGAGAAGAGGAATTCTCTCCCCAAATATAAGACAATCAGGATACCCGCTATGGACATGACGTCTCTCCTTAGAGAAACCAAAGAAAGAGATGCTTCTGACCTGCACATTATAGCTGGTGTTGCCCCAGGATTCAGGATTAACGGCGAGCTTGCGCCCATGGATGAGACCAAACTCACTCCCGAGATGACCCGTAGTCTGGTCTATCAGCTTCTCACGGAAGAACAAAAGAAGACCTTCGAGGAGAAGGGTTACCTGGATTTTTCCTTCAGTTTCTCTGGTGTAGGACGCTTTCGGGTTAACGCCCATCTGCAAAGGGGATCAGTAGCAGCCGCCTGCAGACTCCTACCCATCAGTCCCCCCTCTTTTTCCGAGCTGGGTTTGCCTGAATTAATCCTCGATCTGGCTCTCAAACCGAAGGGCTTGGTCCTGGTAACTGGACCGACTGGCTCGGGAAAATCGACCACTCTGGCGGCAATGATTGACCACATCAATGAAAACCGATCGGTCCACATTATCACTATAGAAGATCCTATTGAATACCTGCACCCCCACAAAAAGGCCATGGTGGAGCAAATAGAACTGGGAGCCGACACCCCATCATTTGCCCTGGCTCTAAAATATGTCATGCGTCAGGATCCAGATGTCATTTTAATTGGGGAGATGAGAGATCTGGAAACCATTGCTACAGCCATCACCGCAGCCGAAACCGGCCATCTGGTCCTCTCTACCCTCCACACCCGGGATGCTCCCCAAACGGTTAACCGGGCCATTGATGTTTTTCCTGCTCACCAGCAGACTCAAATTCGCGTCCAACTAGCCTCTTCTCTTCAGGGAATAATTGCCCAAACCCTCCTGCCCAGAAAGGATGGAAAGGGAAGAGTAGCAGCGGTAGAAATCCTGATAAACACCACGGCGATAGCCAACGTGATTAGGTCGGGAAAAGCCCACCAGCTGCACACCTATATGCAGACCGGAGCCCAATACGGGATGAAAATAATGGATGATTCCCTAAAAGAGTTGATGCAAGAGGATATAGTCTTCCCTGAGGAGGCTCTGGGCCGAATCAATGGTATGAAGTCTTTCCGCAGCGGGTGAAGAGAATTTTCCCCAACTCGCCTCGCTGAGAGACCAATCCGGACGAGCACAGTCCTCTTGAGTCTTAATCAAGTCTTCTCTCTGCTCTAGATTCCTTTCTTTTCATTACCACGGTATCCAGATGGATTTCGCTAGATATCTCACTTCAGGCCGCAACCCCACAGTATTTCTTCCGACCACAGCGCTCAAGAGATTCTGACTCGCCTTGGAGGAAAGAGTGGCGAGTTAAAGAAAACTAATAGCGTCTTTTGACTGTTTTCTTGTTATATTACGTCAACAGCCCCATCCCTTCAGTTCCTCAAACTTAAATCCTTTCTCAATAAAAAGCTTTGTGCAGGCATCTACTACACGGGGGTCATAG
>JAUWXE010000049.1 GCA_030616535.1 Candidatus Aerophobota bacterium | reverse complement strand
TTTCTTGACGGGGAAGATTTTTTTAGTATAGTAAAAAAGGAGTAAAGATGGCTAAAGAGCTTGCTTACGTCCTTATAAATCCCTATACGATCCGTAAGTCCCGCACGGGGGGTGTAATTAATCGGCTCCTCTCCTGGGGAAGGCTAAATCTGGTAGCGGCAAGGATGCTTGCCCCTAGCCGGAAGCTAGTAGAAGAGTGCGCTGAAGCTGTTCTCTCTCGCCCCATGAAAAATGAAAAGGAGAAAAGGCTCTTTGAGGAAATCAGAAATTATCTTTTTACCAACTGTCTTCCCCGGAAGAACGGCTTTCCTCCCCGGGTGATGCTTCTTCTCTTTGAAGGGGAAGATGCCATTGAGGAGGTAAAGAGGGTGGTGGGGCACATTACTAAAGTTTCGGTGGGAGAGACCATCCGGGGAACCTATGGAGACTACGTTGAAGAAGATGGAAAGATACAGTACTTTGAACCGGCGGTGTTCATTGGCACTGACAAAGAGGAGATAAAGAGAGAACTCCGTATTTGGGCTCATTATTCTGAGCAGGATGGAGGCCTTCTAAAGGGAATAATCCCTTATCCTCAAGGAATAAAGCTCGAGAGAACCCTGGTTCTTATAAAGCCCGATAGCTTTCAGGAACTCAGTTCCAAAATAGGGAACATCATAGATAGATTCTCTCAGACCGGCCTTTTTATTATCGGAGCAAGAGTGGTTCAGATAGGGATCGAACAGGCGGAACAGTTTTATGAGCCGATAAAGGCGAGACTGGCTGAGAAAATGAAGAATAAGTTAGTCAAGGAAATCCGAAGTTCCTTAGAGAAATCTCTTGACTTCGATCTTCCTCCAGGAATAGAAGAGAAAATAGCCGAGGAGCTTAAAATACCCAAGGCCGAGCACGAATTTATCAAAATCATAAAGTTTATCACCGGGAGGGACCCTGAGGCCGCAACCGAAGAGGAAAGACGAAAAGAGGGCTCTGAGAAATGCTTAGCTTTAGTTTACGAAGGAGATAATGCTATTCAAAAAATCAGGAAGGTTTTGGGAGAGACTAATCCTGAGGATGCTGCTCCCGGTACGGTGCGTAAAGATTTTGGCCTTGATGTCATAAAAAATGGTGCCCACGCCTCGGATTCCGTGGCTTCAGCGGAACGGGAGATGAGGATTGTCCAGATAGAAAAAGATGACATTGACAGAATAGTGAAGAGGTACTACTAAACCAACCCCATATTCCTAACCACCATATCGCCGATTTCGTCAGTTTTCAAGCCGCTTTTAGTCGAGAGGTCTTTTATCTGACCTGATGAAAGCAGTCTAGTAACTGCCTCGTCCACCAATTTTGCTCCTTTTTCCTCACCCAGATGCTCTAGCATCATTCCGGCAGCAAAAATGGCTGCCAAGGGATTGATCACGTTCTTTCCCGTATATTTAGGGGCCGAGCCATGGATAGGCTCAAACATACTCACTCCTTGAGGATTAATGTTAGCCCCGGCCGCCACACCCATCCCTCCCTGAATTACGGCTCCCAGGTCAGTGATGATATCGCCGAACATATTGCAGGTAACAATGACGTCAAACCACTCCGGGTTCTTCACCATCCACATGCAGGTAGCATCAACCAGGGCGCAGTCCTTTTCCATATCGGGATATTCCTCTCCCACCTCTTCGAAGGTTCGTCGCCAAAGATCATGAGCAAAAATAAGGACATTGGCCTTATCACAAAGGGTAACTCGCCTTTTTTTGTTTCTCTTTCGAGCATATTCAAAGGCATATCTTATACATCTTTCCACACCCTTTCTGGTATTTATCATCTCTTGAACTGCAACTTCATCCCGGGTCCCTTTTTTAAAAAATCCTCCCGCTCCCACATAGAGACCCTCAGTGTTTTCTCTGACTACTACAAAATCAATATCCTCAGGGCCTTTGTCCTTGAGAGGAGTCCAGACCCCCGGATACAACTTCACCGGACGAAGATTTATGTATTGATCAAGACCAAAGCGAAGTTTTAAAAGAATCCCCTGCTCCAGGATACCCGTTTTTACCTGAGGATGTCCCACGGCCCCCAGATAGATAGCATCCATGGCTTTAAGTTCTTCTAAGGCAGAATCAGGTAGAGTCTCTCCGGTCTTAAGGTATCTCTCTCCCCCAAAATCATAATAAATGGTGCGATATCTAAAACCGGTTTTCTCTGAGGCTGCCTTTACCACTTTGAGTCCCTCCCCCACTACCTCCGGTCCAATCCCATCCCCCGGTATCACGGCTATCTGGTATTCTTTAGCCAATTTTTACCTCCTTTGCAAAAAGGGGACGTGATTATTTTTTTCATCGAAAGTAGGGAGTGCCACCTATGACTATGTAAAATAAGGATTAATAGAGAAACATAAGCTTAAAAAATAATCACGTCCCCTTTTTTATAAATCCTATACCTTCTATTTTGAGGTGATTATCTTTGAGGGTTGTTTTTGCTCCCAGGATGCGGTTAACCAGCCAAAGGTTAGTCTCGACATGTTCTGTCATTCTGGGTATGAGGTATTCGGTGGTTCCTTCAGCGAGTGCAGCGTATATTATGAGCTGATCGGCCAGGTATCTATCAACCGTGGCTCCGGTTTGAATGTCCTGGAGCCAATTTTTTGCCACATACCTGCCAATTTCTTCCGAGCTTCTTCCTGGTTTTCCCGCTCTATCAGATCCAATTATACATCCGGTATCACTGCGAGAAAATAATGCCAGGGCAGCTCCCTCTTGAATGGAGGTGGTATCATAAATTTCCCTTATTGGGGCTTCGTATCCATCTACTTTTAACACGGCTTTACATTTTTTGGCCATTCTCTCACTGACTCTTCTTTTCTCCAGGTGGGAAGAGATAGCAATTCCTTTGATTTCTTTTATATTTCCCGGGTAGAGGAAATTTAGCGGCTTGATTCTGCTGGCTACCGGTTCAACGGTGACCTCAATAACTCCCCCACCCCGAGGAACATAGCCCGGCCTAATTATCTTAAGGTGAGCCTGCACCCCCATTTCCCTTAGAAGGGGGAATAAAACGTGTTGCATATGATAAGCGCTGGGAGCATAATCTTGAAATAGTCCTCCCTTAATTCTAAACCTCATTGGTCCGCTGGTAAAACCGGCCGCCGGGAGAACAGTAGCCGCGAGCATGGTGGTTGAGCCGGCGGTGCCGATATCCCACTCATAATAACCTCCCCTTATTTGTTTTCCCGGCTTATACCGAACCTGAGAGGAGCCAACCTCGGCGTTGTCGACCGTGCCCCCACACACCTCACTACAGGCCAGGACACCTTTTAGATGCTGAGCTCGCAGACCCGGTTTTTTTCTTCGAGCTCGAATGTTATGGATAAATAGATCTTCCCCCAGCAAAGTTGACAGGCTAACTGCATAGCGAAGGATGGTACCACTGCCAGATTTTTCTCTGCCATTCACTTTAATCATCTTGGTAAACTACCTTTCCTCCCACTATGGTCCATTCAACTTTACCCGGAAGCTCCCAACCCAAAAAGGGGGAATTTTTGCTTTTGGAAAAAAACTCCTCCTCGGTAACTAACCATTTTTTTTCTAAATCAAATATGGTTAAGTTTGCCTTGGCTCCCTCCTTTACGAGACCTCTATTAATACGGAGGATCCGGGCAGGATTTATGGTCAGTTTGGCTATGGCCTCCATTAAAGTGAGAGCCCCGGTCTGGACCAATTCCTTGATTACCAGGCCCAGAGCAGTTTCAAGACCGACGATCCCGAAAGGAGCAGCATTATATTCCTTTTCTTTCTCCTCTACCAGATGAGGAGCGTGATCAGTGGCGATAACATCAATAGTAGCATCTTTTAAACCTTCTTTCAGAGCCTCGAGGTCTTCGCTGCCTCTCAGGGGAGGATTTACTTTAGTGTTGGTGTCAAAACTTTTCACCTCTCTATCGGTAAGGGTAAAGTGATGAGGCGTAACCTCAGTAGTGACTCTTACTCCAGATACTTTCGCCTTCCTGATCAATTCCACCGACTCGGCGGTGGAAAGGTGAGCCAGATGAAGGGGTGACTCTGTCATTTTGCAGAGGGCCAAATCTCGGAAAAGGGCTACTTCTTCAGCTTCTTTGGGCATTCCTTGCAGGCCGAGAATGGTAGAGGTATATCCCTCATTCATAACTCCGTCCTGGGAGAGTCCTCTGTCCTCACAATGAGAGATAAGGGGTAGATTCAACATCTTGACATATTCCAGGGCTCTTCTCATAAGGTGGGAATCAGCCACCCAGTCTCCGTCATCGGAGAAGGCCACCACTCCAGCCTTTTTTAATCTGCCCATTGGCGATAGATCCTTTCCTGCTCTATCTTTACTAATGGTAGCTATGGGCAAGACCTCAACTGACCCCCGTCTTTCAGCCTCCCGGTAGATAAATTCCACCAGCGAAGGATCATCAATAGGAGGATCGGTGTTGGGCATGCAACAGATGGTGGTGAATCCCCCCTTCGCGGCCGCCCGGGTTCCTGACTGAATCGTTTCCTCATCTTCTCTTCCGGGCTGGCGAAGATGGGTGTGCATATCAATAAGTCCCGGGACCACTACTTTATTGGCCGCATCTATGAGCTCATGGCCGGATCGATTAATTTTCGGGGCTATCTTTTTTATCATCTCTCCATCCACGAGAATATCAACCACCGCATCATAGTTGGTAGCCGGGTCTATCAGTCTTCCTTTTTTAATTAAAAGAGACATAGAAAGTTCCTTAACTTTTTCCTAACAAAAGATAGAGCACCGCCATCCTTACCGCCACCCCATTGGTTACCTGATTTAAGATGAGGCTCCTTTTTCCATCAGCCAACTTTGCTGGGAGTTCTACTCCCCGATTGACCGGTCCAGGATGCATAATCAGGGCATCGGGTTTGGCAAGGCTTAACCTTTCCTCGGTGAGAGAAAAAAGCTCTATGTATTCAGCCAGAGAGGGAAGGAGCCCGGTGTTTTGACGTTCCTTCTGGATTCTGAGCATCATGATAATATCGACCTCCTTCAGAGCGTCTTCTTGCGAATAAAAGACCCTAACCCCCATTTTTTCTACTAAAGGAGGTATGAGAGTGGGAGGAGCGCAAACCCTCACCTCTGCCCCTAATTTTTGCAAAGCCCAGATATTTGACCTGGCAACCCGTGAATGGGCTATATCACCAATTATGGCAATTTTTAAGCCCTCCACTCCTCCTTTCTTCTCTCGAATAGTATATAGATCAAGAAGGGCCTGGGTAGGATGCTCATGAGCTCCATCACCAGCATTAATCACCGAAACGGGAATTTTTTTCGCTAAAAGATGAGGAGCTCCGGGGGAGGGATGGCGAAGGACAAGACAATCTACCTTCATGGCCAGAATGTTTCTGGCGGTGTCCAGTAAAGTCTCTCCTTTGATTACGCTACTGTCGGAGGTAGAAAAATTTAAAACATCAGCATTGAGTCTTTTTTCGGCTAATTCAAAGGACATCCTGGTTCTGGTACTGGGCTCAAAAAAAAGATTAACCACCGTCTTACCCCGCAGAGTGGGAACCTTTCTGATGGGTCGTTCTAAGACGGCCCGAAAAGATTCGGCTGTCTTGAGAATAAAGAGAATCTCCTCTTTAGATAAATCCTCCATTCCCAAGAGATCCTTTCTCTTAAAACCCATTCTCAGATCCTCTTCAAAATGAGTACCTCATCGGTTCCATCTAGCTCTTCCACCCTTACCTCGACCATCTCCTCAGGAGAGGTGGGAATGTTTTTACCCACATAGTCAGCCCGAATGGGAAGTTGGCGATGGCCCCGGTCTATGAGCACCACCAGCTCGATCTTCTTGGGACGCCCAAAATCAAGAAGAGCATCAATGGCGGCTCTCACAGTTCTTCCCGTATAGAGAACATCATCGACCAGAACTACCTTTTTTTCATCAATGGGAAAAAGAATATTGGTATTTCTCACCATGGGTTGATAGGCGATCCGGGTAAGATCATCTCGATAGAGGGTAATATCAAGGGTGCCCGTGGGGAGCTTTTTACCCTTTATCTCCTCCATCATCTTGCTTATTCTCTCTGCCAGAGTCACTCCTCGGCGATGAATCCCTATCACCACCAGGTCTTCTATTTCCCTATTTTTCTCGAGGATTTGATGAGAAAGACGCAAAAGAGCTCGCCGCATCTCATCCTTACCCATTAACTTAGCCATTTTTCTCCTATAAAAAGCCCTTCCTGTTTTAGCAGGAAGGGCTTTAAAAGAAAACCTTTAGCTTTTTTGTTTAAATCGTTACTTTTTTCCCACTCCACCCGATTTACCTCCTTACCGGCCTCACCGGACCAGTTTAAAGGATCAGGATATAACAGAATTATTATAACAGAGAAAAATTTCTTGTCAAATTCCCCTAATTTTTTATTTAGTGATAAGATTCATGAAAGCTACTGAATGACAAAAAATAATCCCGTCCCCATTTTTCCACACTTTTTCAGGGCATCACGCTGCGGCCTCTTAGCGCACCCACTTGGACGGTGGTATGATCGATCTCTTCTGGCTCTGCATAGCTGGTAGTGGTTAGCTCGCCTACTTCAGCGGTGACGTAATCTACCTGCTTATAATTCGATCCCGGATAGAAGATAGTGTATTTGCGAGTCTCCCCTACTTCTAAATCTACGATACCGGTTGTTCCTGTGGTCAGCTCGTTACCGACAGAATCACAAAAGATAGCCGTAATCTGAGCATAGGAAAGCATGACATCTCCGTCATTTTGAACCTCACCCACTGCTTTGGCTGTCGAACCATCTTTTTTAAGTTTGCAGCTAAGAATCTTCAAAGAAGGATGAGCTTCCGTCTCTGCAGAATAGGCAATGGTGAAGTTCCATATTTGACCAGGCTCAAGAGTAAAAGACTTCCCTTCCTCGGAGACGGTCTTGGCAAGACCTGTGGCTAATAAAGTCCCGGGTTTATCATAAAATTTTCCGATAACTTCGGCATACTGTAGCTCTGTAACGCCATCATTGCGAGCCACCCCCACGATTTGGGCGCTTAACTCACCCTTCTCATCAATGCTTTTTTCTAGGTGATGTGAGAGAATCAGCAAAGAAGCTCTAGGAAGGAATGAGCAACCTTTTGGGGTGCAGCCGCTTAGTGATATTATAAAAAAGACTAAGAGCAAGAAACGAATTTTATTCATTTTTTATTTCCCCCTTGGTAAAAAATAATCACGTCCCCTTTTATAAACGTCCCCTTTTATAAAAAATAATCACGTCCCCTTTTATTTATCCCCTTTTTTTAAAATCTTATTCCTAATATGGCTCTTACTCCATTGACATCTTCGTTTTCAGGCACGTATAAGTAATTACCCTCCAGTCTTACCCAATCTGCTCCGAGAGAAAATCCGAGAGTGAGCATCAATTCAGTTTTCTCAAGTGAGGTTGAATTCATTCCACCAACACCAACGTTCAGTTTATCTCCTATTCTGGCTCCGAAGTAACTAATATATGAGGATTCGTCGGAAGATTCACCCCCACCACCGAAGAGTCTTAAGCTCCCTTTCAATCTGAGCTGAGCTTCGTATATCATGAACGAATTATCGTCCCTGGATGGAAACCACTCACCCAGACCAAGAGTAAGGACAGTTTCCTCCTCTGTTTTCTTCTTCTCCAGTCTTGCTTTCCTTATCCTCTCTTTCTCCAGCTTCGCCTGTCTTATCCTCTCCATCCTCGCTTGTGCTCTTCTTTCCCTCTCCAGTCTCTTCTCCTCTAGCCTCTCTTCCTCCAACCTCTGTTTCTCCAGCCTTGCCTTTTCTTTTTTCTCTTCCTCCAATCTTTCTTTCTCTAGTCTCTCAAGTTTGACCAATTCTTCCTCGGCAGATTTTAGGTAATCAGAGAAACCATAAATTCGGCTTTTCTTTATAACTTCGTCAAAACGTTCCCGTGCCTTCTCATATTCTCCGTCTCTTTCATAACTCAGCCCCTTTTGATAGAGCTCCTCTA
>JAUWXE010000036.1 GCA_030616535.1 Candidatus Aerophobota bacterium | reverse complement strand
ATTGGCTGGGTCGGTCAGGCTAGTGCGGGGGCCATGACGGAAGATCCAGAAAACTTTGGCCGATATCTCATTCTTACTGCTCTGCCAGGAACTCAGGGAATTTATGGTTTCGTGGCTGCTTTTCTTTTGCTAATCAAGATAAATCTGGTAGGAGGAGCACCGGTAGACTTATTACCGGCTCAGGGATTGAATCTTTTTCTGGCCGCCCTGCCCATAGCTATTCTTGGTCTGGTCTCAGCTCTGCACCAGGGAAAGGTTTGCGCGGCTGGGGTAGGGCTTACCGTTAAAAGGCCGGCCGATTCAATGAAAGTGGTGGTACTTGCCGTGTTTGTAGAGTTTTACGCGGTACTGGGGCTCCTTATCACTATTTTTTTAGTAATGGGAATAAAGATTTAGTGGAAACTTCCCCCATGGAGAAATAGAAATGGCCCTAGAGGATATCCTAAGAAATATTAAAGCCAAGGCTACTCAAGAAGCTAAGAGGATAAAAGAGGAAGCCGATAAAGAAGGAGAGGAGATTATCAAAAGAGCTAGGGAAGAGGCCAATAAGGTCAAGAAAAGTATTCTCCACCAATTAGGGAGTCAAGCTAAGGATGAGAAAAGAAAATTAGTAATAAGAACGAGGAGTGATGAGAGGAAAAAGCTTCTTATCCTCAAGCGAAAGCTTATGGATGAGGCATTCAGAGAGGCCGAACGAAAACTGAGCTCCCTGGAGAAGGCTGAGTATCTTAGTTTAATAAAGAGATCTCTTCTTTCAAATGTAGACTCAGGGGAAGAAGAGATCATAGTTTCTCCTCGGGATGAGGAATGGATGGAAGGAAATTTTATTAAGAGCTTGAGAAAAAGTTTGAAGGAGGCCGGAACCACCGAAGAGGTGAGGCTTTCTCCAAAACTTGGGGCTCAGGAACGTGGTTTCATCCTCAAAAAGAAAGAAATGGAGATAAACTGCACTTTTTCCAACCTGTTTCTTTCCTTAAGGGATGAGCTAGAGGTAGAAGTGGCTAGAAGGCTGCTTTAAGAAAAAGGGGACGTGATTATTTTTCTTTTCCAAAAAACTTTTCCAAAAAATAATCACGTCCCCTTTTTTCAATTTTCTTTTCTTGCCTAATTGCTGGTAATTTGTTAAAATGCCGAATGAAAAGAAATTATAGATAGATTGAACAAGTTGTGGTTTTCAGATGAGGGCAAAGGAGGTTAAGGATGGGGCAGACTAAATATGCTATGGGTATTGATTTTGGAACTGAGTCAGGAAGAGCTCTTCTGGTCAGGGTGGGGGATGGGGAAGAGGTAGCCAGCTCTGTTTATGAATATAAGGATGGGGTAATAGATGAATTTCTTCCTGGCACTCATATAAAGCTTGAGGCAGATTGGGCTCTGCAAAATCCGGCTGACTACATGGAGACGCTAAAAAGAACTATTCCTGAACTACTGGAAAAAAGCGGGGTCAACCCGCAGGATGTCATCGGGATAGGGATTGATTTTACCTCCTGTACCATGATGCCCATTGATAAAGAGGGGACCCCTCTTTGCCTGATTGATAAATACAAAAATAATCCCCACAGTTGGGTCAAGTTATGGAAACATCATGCTGCTCAGCCAGAGGCAGATAGGATAAACCAGGTGGCCAGCGAAAGGAAAGAAAAATTTCTGGCCCGCTATGGGGGTAAGTATTCTTCAGAGTGGTTCTATTCCAAGGCTCTACAAATTCTTGATGAAGCTCCCCAGATTTATGAGGCGGCAGATAAATTAATAGAGGCAGCAGATTGGATAGTTCTTCAGCTCACAGGAAAAGAGCGACGAAACTCCTGTACAGCGGGTTATAAGGCTCTATGGGATCATGATACGGGTTTTCCTTCCCAGGATTACTTCCGAGCCCTGGATCCTCGCTTTGAGAAAGTAGTTGATGAAAAGATGCCCAGAAACATCTATCTTCTGGGAACAAGAGCCGGGGGATTGACTCAGGAGATGGCTCGTCTCACCGGACTTCGTGAGAGGACACCGGTGGCGGTGGGAAATGTAGATGCCCATGTCTCTGTGCCGGCAGCTACCATAACCCAGCCAGGTAAGATGCTTATGGTAATGGGGACCTCTATATGTCATATGATGGTAGACAAAGAACTCCATCTAATTCCCGGTGCATGTGGCATAGTCAAGGAGGGTATTCTTCCCGGATACTACGGTTATGAAGCGGGTCAGTCCGGAGTAGGGGACATCTTTGCCTGGTTTGTGGAAAATTGCGTTCCCTCGAAATACTTTGAGGAGGCCAACAAAAAGGGTGTGAATATACATCATCTACTGGAAGAAAAAGCTTCCCTTTTAAAAGTGGGGGAAAGCGGACTTCTTGCTCTTGATTGGTGGAATGGTAATCGCTCGGTACTGGTCGATGCCGATCTTTCCGGGCTTCTATTGGGATGTACCCTGGAGACAAAGCCGGAGGAGATCTATCGTGCCTTGATCGAGGCAACCGCTTTTGGCACCTACAAGATAATTAATACTTTTCAGGAAAATGAGGTCAAGATAGAGGAGCTTTATGCCTGTGGTGGTCTACCAGAGCGCAACAAACTTCTCATGCAGATTTATGCCGATGTAACTGGTCGGACCATAAAAGTAGCCGCCTCCTCTCAGGCTCCTGCTTTTGGCTCGGCTATGTTTGGGACAGTGGCAGCGAGAAGGGAAAATGGGGGCTATGACAGTATCATGGAAGCAGCCAAGAATATGGCGCATCTTAGGCGAGAGTGCTTCGTGCCTGACGGCGAGAATCATCGGGGGTATGAGAGAATCTACCGTGAATATGAAAGATTGCACGACTATTTTGGCCGAGGGGAAAATAATGTCATGAAGTGGCTAAAGAAATTAAGAAACAAATAAAGGAGTAAATAATGTTGGAGAAGCTACGTCAGGAAGTCTGGCAAATGAATCTAGAGCTTCCCAAAAATCACCTGGTTACTATGACCAGTGGCAACGTAAGTGGAAGGGATCGGGGTACAAATTACGTGGTGATAAAACCCAGTGGGGTAAAGTATGAGGATCTGAAGTCATCTGATATGGTGGTAGTTGATCTGGAGGGAAAAGTAATTGAAGGGGAGCTAAGGCCTTCATTTGATACTCTCACCCATCTATACGTATACCGACACCGACAGGATGTCAACGGTATCGTTCATACCCACTCTAACTATGCCACCAGTTTTGCCGCTCTGGGTGAGCCCATCCCGGTTTGCCTTACCGCTATGGCTGATCAATTTGGAGGGCCGATTCCGGTAGGAGCTTACGCTCGAATTGGGGAAGAGGAGATAGGAAAGGAGATTATAAGATCCATAGGAGAATCTCCAGCTATTTTGATGAAAAATCACGGGGTCTTTACCATTGGCCCCTCTCCCAGGGTAGCTCTGAAGACGGCCGTAATGCTGGAAGATGTGGCTAAGACAGTGTTTCTGGCCATGCTTCGGGGAAATCCTCATGAAATACTGGAGGCGGAGGTAAAGAGGACTCACAAGAAATACATGGAGCAATATGGACAGCCATAGTTAAGGAAGTGGGTGATGGGAAAGACAATTGCCGAAAAGATCTTTTCCTCCCATGCGGGAGAAGATGCGCGGGTAGGAAATATTGTCGTCTGTGATCTGGATTTTGCCTTTGCTCAGGATGGAACCGCTCCTCTGGCTATTAAGGCCTTTGAGAGAATGGGTCAAAAAGGGGTCTTCGATCCCGAAAAAATAGCCTTCTTTATCGATCACAATGCTCCTTCTCCCAACCGGGATGTGTCTTCCCTTCATAGGCTTATGAGAGATTTCGCCAGAAAGCATCGAATAAGACTTTACGATGTTGGAGAAGGCATCTGCCATCAATTGGTGGTTGAGGAAGACTGGGTGGGTGCAGGAGATCTAGTTGTAGGAGCCGATTCCCACACCTGCACCTACGGAGCTTTGAATGTTTTCTCTACCGGAGTTGGGTCTACTGACCTGGCAACGGCTATAGCCTCGGGCAAACTCTGGTTTAGGGTCCCGGATACTATAAAGATTTCTTTTAAGGGGAAACTCTCACCTGGCGTATACGCTAAGGATCTGGCTCTTTATCTTACAGGGAAACTTGGTGCTCGAGGCGCACTTTATAAATCTGTTGAGTTAGGGGGAGAGGTTATCAAGGATCTGAGTATAGAGGCAAGATTCACTCTTTCTAATATGATTATGGAAGTAGGAGCCAAAGCCGGGATTATGCAAGGGGATGAGAAAACTAAAAAATGGCTAGCTGAGACGTCAAAGAGAAAAGTGAGATTTGTTAAACCAGATGAAGATGCTCGGTATGATAAGGTGCTAGAATTCGATGTTTCCCGGTTGGTTCCCCAGGTAGCCAGACCACATTCAGTCGATAACGTTGTTCCCGTCAATGAGGTTAAGGGAACCTCTATTGGAGAAGCTTTTCTTGGAACCTGTACCAACGGACGATTAGAGGATTTAAGGATTGCCGGGAAGATCTTAAAGGATAAAAAGATCCATCCGAAAGTTCGCTTTATGGTAGCTCCTGCTTCCAGAAGAGTCTATTTAGACAGCATGAAAGAGGGTATCTTGGAGATCTTTATAGAGGCGGGGGCAGTTCTACTTCCTCCGGGCTGTGGATGCTGTGTCGGTACCCACCAGGGAGTTCCCTCCCGGGGAGAAAATGTTATCTCCAGTGCCAATAGGAATTTTAAGGGAAGAATGGGCAATCCTGAGGCCTTTATCTATTTAGTCTCTCCAGCCACAGTGGCTGCCTCGGCTATCAGAGGGAAGATTACAGACCCCAGGAGATATCTCTAGAATGAAGCAAAAAAAGAAGGTATTACGGGGTTATGCCCATAAGTTTGGTGATAACATAAATACCGATTACATTATCTCCGGAAGGTATAAATTTAAGACGCTGAATTTTC
This sequence comes from Candidatus Aerophobota bacterium, assembly GCA_030616535.1. GTDB lineage: Bacteria > Aerophobota > Aerophobia > Aerophobales > AE-B3A > AE-B3B. The sequence continues at coordinate 4,596 of JAUWXE010000036.1, read as the reverse complement.
GAGAGCTAGCCAGGCATCTTTTAGAAGATATTGATCCAGATTTTAATAAGAGAAAAGCAGCCGGAGACTTTATTGTAGCGGGGGAAAATTTTGGCTGCGGGAGCTCGCGGGAACAGGCACCGCTGGCTATCAAATACGCCGGGATAGGGGCTGTCCTGGCCAAATCATTTGCCCGCATTTTTTATCGCAACGCCATAAATATTGGACTTCCCATTGTCCGAACTAATACAGAAAAGATTGAATCGGGGGATGAGTTGGAAATAGACCTGGCTTTGGGAGAGGTTCACGTGATTAAGAATAACCTTTCCTTGAAAGCTGAACCTTTCCCCTCTTTCATCCTCGACATTATAGAGGCAGGGGGTCTAATAGAGTATTTCAAAAAATACGGGGGTTGGAAAATTAGGTAGCCGCAACCTTTAGGTTGCGCTGTTTAGCGCAGGCTGAAGCCTGCGGCTACCGGCGGCTACCAATTCAAAAAAGGCAAATATTTTTGACATTACTAGAAATAAAAGGGGGAGAAAATGATAAAAAAATGTGTCTGGATAGGTGTAGTGATTATTTTTGTAGCTACCTTAAATGCTTGGGCTGAGCTTCCGGTTATTGCTCCGGAACGCTGGGTTGAGGTCTCCGGCGAGATAACTCAGGAGAGTGCTCACAGAATAGTTAAGTCTCTCTTAGATCTAGATGCAAAGCCAGATCCCTCTCCCATTGGCATAAGAATATCCTCTCCTGGTGGATCGCTGTTTGCCGTAATCGCTATCTGTGATGTGATGAAGAACTTGAAACATGAGGTAATAACCGTGGGGATCGGCCAGATTGTCTCAGGAGGAGCACTTGTTTTGAGTTCAGGAACCAAAAGATATATCAGCAAGCACTCTATGGTCATGCTTCATCAGCCAAGTTTGGCCATAAGGGATTGGGAGCCTTCTTTCAGTGAATTTCAGGAGTTCAGTGAAACCCTTATCAAGATAGAAAATCAAATGTATTCAGTACTGGCCGAGAACACTGGAAAAACTGTGGCCGAAATAAAGGCCGAGTTCCGGAAAGAAAAGTGGTTTACGGCTGAGGAAGCAATAGCCAATGGTCTGGCGGATGAGCTTCTGGAGAGTGCCAGATAAATGCGTGGTAGCCAGAAAACAGGTTCTATCCTTTCTTTTATTCCTCTCTTCCTTAATTATGAACCTTCCTGATGGCTGGCAGGATAATTTTGTTAGGGCAGGTAATTTAAAGTGTCTTACCTTATGTCCTTCTAAGGATGAGTTAAATCCCTTAGGGAAGCTCTCCAGAAGAAATAAACAATCAATATCGGCTCCAGTCCGAAAAGCTGTAGATAGCTACTTTCAAAACAAAAGCTGGCGAGTAAACATATTTCCTCAAACTGTGTTAAAGCATAAATCCTGCAGGCAGTTAAGTATCTACTTATTTAAAGAGCAAATCAACAAATTAAAGTATCTATCTTCTCAAACAAATCGTCCTGTCATCGATTTAAGCTAAGATTCTATTAAGACTTAAGCGAATTTAACCAAAAAGGAGGGTGACATGAGAACTGTGCCGCTGGGAAACACGGGTGTTCAGGTAAGTGTGTTTTGTCTCGGTACCATGTATTTTGGTAGTTCCACTGATGCAACAACCTCATATCAACTGCTAGACCAATACGTCGAAGCGGGAGGGTCATTTTTAGACACCGCTAATATATACGCCCGGTGGGTGCCGGGTTACGTGGGTGGCGAAAGCGAGATCCTGTTGGGCCGCTGGATGCGCGAGCGCAACGCCCGCTCTAAGTTATTCTTAGCCAGCAAGGTGGGATTCGAGATGCCAGGTGTGCGACGGGGGCTACGGGCTAGTCAGATAGAAGAAGAGTGTGAGAAGAGCCTTAAAAGATTGGGCGTGGATACCGTCGATCTTTACTATGCCCATTGCGATGATTGCAACACCCCCGTAGAGGAGACAATGGAGGCGTTCGACAAACTAGTGAAAGCAGGTAAGATACGTTTCATTGGGGCAAGCAACTTTTCGGCCTGGCGGCTGGAGGAGGCACGCTGGGTCAGTCAAACCCACGGCTGGGCTGAATATTGCTGCATACAGCAACGCTACTCTTATGTACGTCCTAAGCCGGGTGCAAACTTTGACCCTCAAGTGGCGGCCAATGAAGATTTACTGGATTACTGTAAAACTCGGGGTATAACGTTGCTGGCCTATTCGCCACTGTTAAGAGGGGCCTATACCCGCTCAGACCGGCCTTTTCCCGAGCAATATGTAGGGCCAGATACCGAGGCACGTGTCGCTGTGTTGAAAGCTGTTGCTGAGGAGAAGAGAGCTACCGCCAATCAGATCGTGTTGGCATGGATGATCCACAGTGAGCCGTGTGTTATTCCTCTGGTTGCAGCCAGTACCACTGACCAGTTGCGAGAGAATTTGGGTGCTCTGAACATAGCGCTCGGTGTTGACGACATGGTTCGATTAAATAATGCTTCTGCTTAGTCCCCGTATCCCCACATTGCTACGCCTATCGTCTTGGCATCTCTTTTAGGGATTTTGCCCTGAAATATTTCTTTGTAGAACCTTGAGGGACTGGTTTCTCGCATTCATATCAATTTTCTCTGGCTCTCCGGTTAATTGTTATCTAACTGGGGGAATGTAACATATTTTGGTTACATTTCATATGCTACAACCAGTCTCTCTTCGGTTACAATTTATATGACCCAATGGGGGCTTTTGACAAAGAAATTTACATCGGCTATTTTTGGACGATAATTTTAAAAATGAACAGGAAAATTCTCACTTTCCTCTGTTTTATGGTTTTTGTCCTGGCTTCATTTAATTTTCTTGCTCTTCCCAAAACTATCTATGATATTGGTCTTAATTACGGGTGGAACAGAGTCCAAAAAGGGAATCTTCTCTCAGTAAATGCTGTGGGATTTATTGTTGCTGCGCTTGTCAGCGGATACCTCTCGGAACGGTTTGGTAAAAAACAGTTAATAATTTTTGGACTCATGTTTTCATTTTTGGGTAATGCGGCTTTTGGATATCTTCCAGAAATTAAGTTGGCTGACCCCTTTTATCTTTTCTTTATGTTTAATTTCCTCATTGGTGTAGGAAATGGAATTCTCGAAGGCTTGACTAATGCCCTTATTATCCATCTTCATCCAGATAAAAGCTCTCTTTATCTTAACCTTGCCCATGCCTTCTTTGCCTTAGGAGCCTTGATTGCTCCTCTTATAGGAGGATGGTTAATGTCTGTTTCTGGCTGGCAGGCGATCTTCTATCTTAATGCAGTGACGTCTTTTGTTCTTTTCATTAGCCTTTTACTTCAGGCCTGTCCCACCTTTCGTTCAGACCAGGGGATAAAACTAAAAGTACTTCTCTATCTTGCAAAAAATAGGATTTTTCTTCTTTTGAGTCTTTCCATTGCCCTGTATGTAGCTGCAGAGGTAGGACTGATTGCCTGGTTGGTTGAATATCTCAGGGTAAATCCCAATTTCAGGTTGTCTCAATTCGAATCAGGCTTGTTTTTATCTTGCTTCTGGTTAGCCATGTTAGCAGGTCGTTTTGTCTACGGTTGGTGGGTAGAAAAAACCTCACCAACTTTTGCTCTTTCTGTATCCAGCATAGGCGGTACAATTATCATAATTTTATTTTTAACAACAGCTAATGTGGGGATAGCGGCTCTGCTTATCTTCCTCTATGGAATTTCTCTTTCTGGGATGTATGCAACAATCTTTTCATTGGCCGGCGATAGATTCCCTCAGTATTTAGGAGTGGTAAGTGGGAGTATGACGGCGTGGGTTGGGCTTGGAGGAATAATCTCTCCTAATATAATTGGTCGACTTTCTGATGTCCCCGGGGTAGGGCTATCTGTGGGTCTTGCCACCTGTGGGCTTTATCTTCTGGTAGTGCTACTAACTACGCTGCTTGTATCAAAAAGTATACACTGAAATCTTCCCAAACTTGAATTGTAATCCCCCGACTCGTTCAGCAGCATTTTTTAAGCCTCTGCAGGCTTTTCCAGAATCTGCCGTAATTCTTGATAATTGATCTCTGGGAAACTATTTATAACCATATCTGCAGAAGATAAATCTTGATTTCCAGAATTGGGATTCTGAAAACCAATACATTTCATCCCCGCTGACTTCGCCGCTTCTACACCGTTCTTTGAATCTTCTATTACAATGCATTCTTCTGGTTGAGCGCCTATGACTTTAGCAGCATAAAGAAAAATGTCGGGAGCAGGTTTCCCATTGTTGACCTCATCACCGCTGACTTTGGTCTCGAAGAATCTTTCTAAGTTAAACATTTTAAGAACTATTTCAATATTTTTAATTGAGGCAGATGAGGCTACCACAAGCTTTACCTTATTTTTATATAGTTCTTCAATTAACTCAGCTACTCCAGGCATTGGCTCCTCATTTTCCTGAGATAATAGGTAATCCATGTAGCTGGTTCTTTCCATTTCAACCAATTCTTCAACTGACTGATTAAGTTCGTATTTGTCTTTTATGTATAACCACATCTCTCTACTAGCAGTACCGACAAAAGAACGATTTTCCTCGTCAGAAATGGCTAAACCTAATTCCTTAAAGAGCTTCTTTTCAACTT
>JAUWXE010000092.1 GCA_030616535.1 Candidatus Aerophobota bacterium | reverse complement strand
GGGAGAAATGAGGAAATATTTAATTTATATACCAATAACAGTAGGCCTGGTGCTAATTCTGGTATTTGCGATCCGTACCTATAGAGTAAGAAAAGAAGAGTATCCGTATGAACTGCGAAGGGAGAAAATGGTGGCAGATCAGATTGTGGCTAGAGGAGTCAAGGATGAAAAAGTCCTTTTTTCTATGGGGACTGTTCCTCGCCACAAGTTCGTCTCAGAAGATCTTATGAACTCTGCTTATGAGGATAGACCTTTACCTATCGGCTTGGGGCAAACCATTTCTCAGCCTTACATCGTAGCTCTGATGACGCAGCTATTGGATCTTGGTAAAAAAGATAAGGTCTTAGAGGTGGGCACTGGCTCTGGTTACCAGGCGGCTATTCTTTCGGGAATTGTTAAAGAGGTTTACACTATTGAAATATTTGAAGAACTGGGAGCATCGGCCGGGAAAAGGTTAAGAGATCTGGGTTACCAGAACATTAAGGTGAAGGTGGCTGATGGATATTATGGCTGGCCGGAGGAGACTCCCTTTGATGCAATCATTGTTACCTGTGCTGCCACTCATATCCCCCCTCCCTTGACTGAGCAATTAAAAGACGGAGGAACGATGTGCATACCGGTAGGTAGCGTTTTCTGGACTCAAAATTTAATGCTGGTGCAGAAGAGGGACGGCAAAATTATCGCCAAAAGTGTCCTGCCGGTGAGATTCGTTCCCCTATTGGGAAAGCACTAGAGTGGCACTCTTTGCTTCTATATTCCTGATTTCCTTCTCCATTCTTTCCTATGAAATCCTCTTGATGAGGATCTTTTCCATAACGAGCTGGTCGCAATTTGCTTACATGATCATTAGCATTGCTCTCCTCGGTTTCGGAGCCAGCGGAGCCTTCATCTCCCTGTTTCAGAATAAACTAAAAAAATATTTTTATTCTTCTTTTACCATTCTCTCCCTTTCCTTCTCTATTTCCCTTTTCCTTTGTTTTGTCCTTTCTCAACAAATTCCCTTTGACCCTTTTCTTATCGTCTGGTACCGGCGGCAGTATCTTTATCTATTCGAATATTATCTGGTCCTTTTCATCCCTTTTTTCTTAGGGGCGAGCTGCATCGGGCTCATGTTTGCTAAATTCCCCCGGAAGATCAGTAGAGTTTACTTCTATAATCTTTTGGGATCAGGAGGGGGCGCTTTAGGAGCGGTTCTTTTTCTCTATGTTTTTGCTTCTCTTCAGGTACTGCTCCTCATAACTTCCATTGCTTTTCTGGCCACTCTAATTTCTGCGTTTTATCTGGCCAGAAGAATTTTAATTGGCCTTATTTTCACCTCCTTTGTCCTAGTCTTTCTTTTTTTTCTCTTTCCCCTGAAACTTGTGATTTCTCAATACAAAGGCTTAAGCACCACCTTAAATCTTCCCCAGGCAAAAGTTTTAAACGAGCTCTCATCTCCTCTAGGCCTTATCGATGTTGTCAGTAGTCCAGCCATAAGGCATGCTCCCGGCCTTAGCCTCAATTTTGAAGGTACCATTCCTCCCCAGTTAGGTATTTTTATAGATGCCGACTCTATGTCTGCTATTACTGACTTCGGGGGTAGACTCTCCAACCTGAAGTATTTAGATTATACCACCTCCAGTCTGCCCTACCATCTTCTTAGCCTGCCTAAAGTACTGGTTTTAGGAGCCGGAGGCGGCTCAGAGGTTCTCACGGCCCTCTATCATCGAGCCTCGTCGATTGAGGCCCTGGAAATTAACCCCCAGGTGATAAGTCTGGTAAAGACCGAATACGGCGATTTTTCCAATCGGCTTTATTCTCTTCCCCAGGTGAAACCAATAGTAGCTGAGGGACGTGGGTTTATTCAGTCCGGTAGGAAAAAATATGATCTAATTCAGATTGCCCTTTTAGACTCCTTTAGTGCTTCCTCAGCCGGGGTTTACGCCTTATCGGAAACCTATCTTTATACTCTGGAAGCTATCAAGGAGTACCTAAGGCACCTTACCCCTGAGGGCATCCTCTCTATTACCAGATGGTTGAAGATGCCTCCCCGCGATGGAATTAAGATATTTGCCACGGCGGTAGAGGCTCTAGAAGATCTGGGGGTAGAAGATCCCGCCTCTCATCTCGTCTTTATAAGAAGCTGGGCTACCTCCACTTTGCTCATCAAACGATCTTCTTTCTCTTCTTCACAGATAATAACAGCCAAGGAATTTTCTCGCATGAGGCTATTTGATTTTATCTGGTATCCCGGCATAAAATCGGGGGAGGTGAATCGCTACAACACTTTACCCGAGGCCTATTATTATGATGCCAGTAGAAAAATTCTTTCCCCAGAAAGAAAAAAGTTTTATCAAGATTATCTATTCTATATAAGGCCGGCTACCGATGATTCTCCCTATTTCTTTCACTTTTTCAGGTGGAAGTCTCTGCCCCACCTTCTTAAAACCATGGGCAGCCAATGGATTCCTTTTATAGAATGGGGATATATAGTTTTGATGGCTACTTTGTTTCAGGCAGTAGCGGTAAGCATAGTTTTGATTATCTTGCCCTTGTTTTTTCTCAAAAGCTCCACCAAGATATCGAGGAGCAGGCTACCTATTTTCGTCTATTTTCTTTTTCTGGGCTTGGGATACATGTTTGTGGAGATCGCTTTTATCCAAAAATTTACTCTTTTTTTATCTTATCCTATTTATGCGGTAGCGGTAGTAATATCAGGCTTTCTTTTTTTCTCCGGATGGGGAAGTTATCTAAGTGGACGAATCAGAATAGGCCGAGCAGGTAGTATAGGAGCTGCTGTAGGAGCAATAATAATTATCTGCCTTGTTTATATAGGGTTCCTGGACAACATTTTTCGTCAGTTCATCTCTTTATCGGACCCCATAAAGATAATGCTTTCCCTTCTCTTTCTTTCTCCTTTAGCTTTTTTTATGGGAATGCCCTTTCCTCTGGGACTTAGCAGAGTTTCTGTCAAAAGGCCCTTCCTTGTCCCTTGGGCCTGGGGGGTCAATGGCTGTGCTTCTGTAATCAGCCCGGTCCTGGCCACAGTCCTGGCCATTTCCTGGGGATTTAATCTAGTGGTGATAATGGCTCTTTCCCTATATTTCTTGGCGGCCATAATTTCAGCCCGCCTTTAAAAAAAAGGGGACGTGATTATTTTTTGAGATATATTAAATCATCTATGAGGTAGCAGGCAAGCTACAAAGAAAATGATGAGCCGGAATTTCGTAAAAAATAATCACGTCCCCTTTATTTCTTGACTTTCTTTGGAAAAGTTGTTATAGTTGAGCTACGTAGATAGTTATGCTTTAAGGGTCAAAGCCGGGGAGTTACCAAGGGGAAGGATTTGTCCCGTAGGGGAGAAGATAGTGAAGATTCCCTTACTCGATTTGAAATCTCAGCATAAGACAATCGAAGAAGAAGTTAACAGGGCGGTAGAAGGGGTTCTGGAAAGTGGACATTATATCCTGGGCCCCAATGTGAGAACCCTGGAAGAGGAGATTACTGAGTATTGCAAAGTTAAGTATGCCATAGGAGTTGCCTCGGGCACAGATGCCTTAAGGCTGAGCTTAATCAGCTTGGGAGTAAGTGAAGGAGATGAGGTGATAGTTACCCCCTTTACTTTTATTGCCACTGCTGAGGTGATTACTCAGGTAGGTGCCAGACCCGCCTTCGTGGATATTGAGGAAAAAAGTTTTAATCTGGATCCCACCAAGATAAAACAGGCCTTAACCCCCAGAACCAAAGCCATAATCCCGGTTCATCTTTACGGGCAGGCTGTAGATATGGACAAGATAATGCATGTGGCAAAAAAACACGGTTTAAAAGTAATCGAGGACGTTGCTCAGGCCTTTGGAACAGAGTATCATGGACGGGCTCACCCTCCAAAAAAGTTGGGCTCCATGGGGGATGTAGGGTGTCTTAGTTTTTTTCCGACCAAGAATCTGGGAGGATATGGGGATGGAGGGATGGTTCTTACCAATGATCACGAGGTAGCTAGAAAGATAAAAATGCTCAGGGTTCATGGTCTAGACTCAAACGGTAATCATTCTCTGCTGGGATATAATAGTCGGTTGGATGAGCTGCAAGCAGCAATTCTAAGGGTGAAGCTAAGACACGTGGATAAATGGACAAGGATGCGCCGTCAAAATGCATCTCTTTATAATGAGCTATTCTCTTCTTCCACAATTCCGGTGAGGATCCCCTTTCAGGCTCCCTATGCCTGGCATAGTTTCTGTGCTTACACTATTCGAACGGCCCAAAGAGATAAATTAAGGGACTACTTGAAGAAAAAAGGGATTGAAACCAAGATTTATTATCCTCTTCCTCTGCATCGCCAAAAGGTTTATAGCAATCTCGGCTACAGTGAAGGTGATCTTCCGGTAGCGGAAAGAGTTTCTAAAGAAGTTCT
>JAUWXE010000081.1 GCA_030616535.1 Candidatus Aerophobota bacterium | reverse complement strand
GGCCAGGTTAAATTTAGGAGTAAGGTTGGCCTCAAAAGTACCCGAAGTTAAAGTAACACTATAATTGACCAACACATCTCCTGCTCCAAAGAGAGGACTAGCCTCATCCGCCTGGCTGGTTCCGGTGGCCTTGAATTCGATGGTTCCGGAAGTACTAAGCTCTGCCGCCAGTGCTGCTCCGGTAAATCCAAATACGCAGGCCATTAGCACTGCTGCAACTATCAACCTTTTCTTCATTTCCACTTCCTCCTTTTAACTTTTATCATCATTGCCTTCCCCATAGGTTTTTGATTATCTTCCCTTTCACCACCTCCTTTCCTCAGGAATTTTCTTTTTATTATTAATACATCCTCACTATTTTGTCAAGTCCCCTCTGTTTCAGAACTATAGAATTAAGGATATCTTGATGAAGTAGCAGGTCCATTCTAACACTCTCCTCCCTATCTGTCAAGTCCACCTTCCTAAGCCCTTGGTGAGGAAAGGTCTTCTTCTAATTTTATCAAATGTTCCAAAGAAAGTCAACTGAGAAAAACCTATTTCTAACTATATCGATCATCTCAATTCTGTCAATTCTACCCCACTTTTTTCCTTTGTCAAAAGTATGCTCATTTTCTATTCTAGAAAATCTTTTAAAATAGTCAAGTGTAACCATATACTCACTTTTCTTTTTGTCAAGTGAATAATCAACTTTCTTCTCTTCATCAAGAACTTTCAGTCAACCACGATGGGTTCCCGAATAATCTCAGCTTTCCCCTTCAGCTCTTTTTCAACCAGAGACTTATTGACTTCCATAATTAATTTAAGAGCTTCTCTGAGATTCTCCCGCACTTCTTTTATGGTCTTACCCTGGGTATTAACTCCACTAATTTCTTCTATATACCCAATATACCAATTTCCTCGTCTCTCAATAATAGCCGTAAATTCTCTTTTCAAAACTAAAACACCTCCTTATCTTCTCTTCCCCTTTTGCTTATTAGCTTTTTAAATTCTTTCTCACTTAATATCCTTACCTCTAATTTTTTAGCCTTTTCATACTTAGAACCAGGATTTTTGCCAGCCACCACATAGTCGACACTGCTGCTGAGAGAACTTATAGCCCTCCCTCCCAATCTTTCTACCAGGTCTTTTACTTCCTGGCGGCTAAAATGCTCCAGACCTCCGGTAAAGATAAATTTCTTCCCGGCCAGAGGAATCTCTCCTTTCTCCTCTTTTTCTTCCTTCATGCGAACTCCCCATTTCTTTAGTCTATCCAATAGCTCTTTATTCCTCTTCTCTCTGAAAAAGAGCACTATTGACTGGGCAGTTCTAGGGCCAATTTCAAGAATGGCCTCCAGCTCTTCCTCACCAGCTTTCGCTAAATCCTCGATTGATCTAAAATTTTGAGCCAGGATACGAGCCCCTCTTATTCCCACATATCTGATCCCCATGCCGAAGATAAGACGACTCAGAGATTGTGATTTGCTTTGCTCAATTTGAGAGAGAAGATTCCGAGAGGATTTCTCTCCCATTCTCTCTAAACCGGAAAGAGTGTCCAGGTCTAATCTATAGAGATCTGCTACATCCGAAACTATTCCTTCATCAACCAGTTGCTCAATCAATTTATCCCCCAGACCCTCAATGTTCATAGCTCTCCTTTGGGCATAATGGGCAATTTTTTCCCTGAGTTGTGCCGGGCAGGATGAACCAATGCATCGGCTCACTGCCTCATCCTCCAGTCTTACCACCTCTGCTCCACAGACGGGACAACTCTTGGGCATGGAGAATTTCTTCTCCATACCTTTTCTTTTGCTTTCCACTACTTTCACCACCTGCGGGATGATATCACCTCCCTTTTCAATTAACACCGTATCCCCTATTCTGATATCCTTTCTCCTGATCTCATCTTCATTATGCAAAGTGGCTCTGGTAATGGTAGTTCCAGCCAAAGGAGTAGGATCAAGAACGGCTACGGGGGTAAGAGCTCCTGTTCTTCCCACCTGAACGATAATGTTCCTGATGGTGGTAGTAGCCTGCTTGGCCGGGAACTTATAGGCAATGGCCCACCGGGGACTCTTGGTAGTAGAGCCGAGTCTCATTTGCTGATCTATGCTGCTTGCCTTGATCACCATCCCATCCACGTCGTAATCCAGCTTCTCTCTTTTCTCAGCCCAACTGTTACAAAAATTAATTACCTCTCCTATACTTTTACAAAGCTTAAGGTAAGGGTTTATCCTAAATCCCCATTCTTTTAATTTTTCAAGGCATTCCATATGAGTGGAGGGAATCGGCACCTGCGTAGAATAGGGAAAAAGATAGATGAAGTTATCTAGAGGCCTTTGACTTGTTATCCTGGGATCTAGCAGCTTAAGCGAACCAGCGGCAGCATTGCGAGGATTGGCAAAAAGAGGCTCTCCTTTTTCTTTCCTTTCTTTATTCACGCTAAGAAATCCCGATTTAGTCATATAGATCTCTCCCCTGACCTCTATCCTTCCCCGTACCTTTTTACGTAGTTTAAGAGGAATAGTATGAATAGTCTTGAGGTTGGTGGTAATCTCATCACCTCTTCTACCATCTCCCCTGGTAGAGCCCCTTAAAAAGTTCCCATCCTCATAGATCAGGGAAATCGAAACCCCATCTATTTTTAGCTCCACTACGTACTCAAAATCTTCTCCCGGAAGCTCCCGATGTATCCTCCGCTCAAATTCCCTGATCTCTTCCTTGGAATAGGTGTTTTCCAGACTTAGCATAGGAATAGGATGCTCTACGGTAGGAAATCTCTCCACCGGCATACCGCCAACTCTTTGCGTGGGAGAGGTAGGACTCTGGAGGGATGGATACCTCTCTTCTAGCTTCTTGAGCTCCTTTACCAGACGATCATATTCATAATCAGAGATTTCGGGATTGTTTTCCACATAATACTTGTAATCATGGTGATGAATTTCCTCACGTAATCTCTCTACCTTTCTCCTTATCTCATCACTAATCATTTATTAAACTCTTCTGATAAACTCAGAGTCTCAGCCCTTTTTGCCCTGGTTCATTTCCCCCTTACTTTTATCGGACAGGATAATTTTTTACCTTTTAACTATTCTCATAAATTTCCTTTTGCCCACCTGTAAGATATGTTTGTCGCCCGGGCAGATCTCTAAATTAATGTCTTGAACTTTTTTCCCGTCCCATCTTACCCCTCCCTGTTCAATCAGACGACGAGCCTGCGAACTGCTTCTTACCAGACCGGTTAGCTGAAGAAGCTTCACTATCCAGATTCTACCTTCCTTCATTTTCTGGGTATCGAGATAATAGAAAGGAATCTCCTCAGGAATCTCTTTTTTCCCGAAAACAGTCTCAAACCTTTTTTCTTCGGCCTCGGCCGAGGATCTATCATGATAAAAGCTAACTATCTCCTTAGCTAAGTCTTTCTTGATGATTTTGGGGTGAAGTTTCCCTTCCTCAAGCTGTGATTCTTTCAACATTATCTCCTCATCACTTAGAAGGGTAGCCAGTCTGAAATACCTGAACACCAGGTCATCGGGTAGGGACATAATCTTACCGTACATCTCCCGGGGAGATTCGGTTATCCCGATGTAATTGCCAAGACTCTTGCTCATCTTCTCCTTGCCATCCGTTCCCTCAAGGATGGGCATAGTAATTACAATCTGAGGAGGCTGTCCGTAGGACTTTTGTATCTGTCTGGCCAAAAGCAGATTAAACTTTTGATCTGTCCCCCCTATCTCTACGTCTGCTTTCAAGGCCACTGAATCATAAGCCTGCATTAAAGGATACATAAATTCGTGCAGACCTATAGGGTAATTTTCTTGATATCGTTTATGGAAGTCATCTCTTTCCAGCATTCTGGCCACAGTATAGTGAGAGGCTAGCCTCAGGACCCGCGAAAAATTCATCCTGCTTAGCCACTCAGAGTTGAACCTCACCTTAGTTTTGGCAGGATCAAGAATTTTGAAAGATTGGTGTTGGTAAGTCTTAGCATTGGTCATTACCCGGTGGCTGGACAAAGGTCCCCTAGTCTTAATCCTTCCACTGGGATCCCCCACTCTGGCCGTAAAATCTCCAATTAAAAGAATGACCTGGTGCCCCAGATCTTGAAAGCATCTTAATTTAAGAAGAATAACACTGTGTCCCAAATGAATGTCGGGGGTAGTGGGATCAACCCCAAATTTTATCTTTAGGCAACCTTTATTTTTTATCCTCCTCAAGAGTTCTCTTTCCTGAATGATCTCCACCGTATTTCTTTTTATGAGTTTAAACTGCCTCTCTGGACTCATAACCTTTGCCTTTCATTAACCTGCAAAACGATCTTAGCTTCGGGTATTCGTTGAGTAAGAATTTTTATGATTTGATCAGAGATCTCGGACAAAGAGGAAAATTTATCTGTATCCAACCAGATTATTCGATCATCTCGTCTGAACCAATTAAATTGACGCTTGGTAAATCTTCTGGTATCCCGTTTAATTAATCTTACGGCCTCTTCTTTTGAACATCTTCCCTTTAAATACTCCACAACCTGTCGGTAACCCAGTCCTTGCATGGAGGGAAGATCTTCCCTATACCCTTTAGCCAGAAGGCTTTTAACCTCTTCAATCAATCCTTTTTTTATCATCTCGTCTACCCGCAGCTCAATTGAACGATAGAGAGACTGTCTTTCTTTCTTCAAGCCAATTATAACTCTCTTAGCTAGGGGACCGGGAGATTGTCTTTGATGGGAAGAAATAGTCCTACCAGAAAGATAGTAAACCTCCAGAGCCCTGATAATTCTTCTTTGATCGTGCGGATGTAGACGAGAGGAGGTGAGCGGATCTATCTCTTCCAGCTCTCGGTACAAAGTTCCCTCGCCCTGGGTTTTCTCTCTTTCTTTTAATCTTCTCCTCAAGGTCCAATCTGTCCCCGGACCGACAAATAGCCCGTCAACCACGGCCCTTATGTAAAGCCCGCTACCACCCACCAAGATAGGTAGTTTATCCTGGGTCTGAAGTTTTTCAATAATGGCCTCGGCACGTGATTTGAAGTCAGCCACGTTAAAAATCTCATCAGGGAAAACTATATCTATAAGATGGTGGGGAGCCGCCATTAGCAGATCAGCAGAGGGCTTGGCCGTCCCAATATCCATGTGTTTATAAACCTGGCGCGAATCAGCAGAAATTACCTCTCCCTTAACTTTCTGCACCAAGTTTACTGCTACCTCGGTCTTTCCCACACCGGTTGGTCCCACAATCACTAAAAGAGCATCTAACAAGAAAGGATCTTCCCCTTGAGAGCCCAACAGCCTGCTTCAAGTATCCTCACCCAGACAAAATCACCTATTAATTCTTTCGGTGATT
>JAUWXE010000091.1 GCA_030616535.1 Candidatus Aerophobota bacterium | reverse complement strand
TCATAACTCAGTTCGCCTCTGTGGTTGATGATCAGAGAATGGATTCTCCGGGAGTTTTCTCGGGAAGACAGGTTTGTGGCTTAAATTACCTTGCTGAGACGGTGCAGGAATACGGGGCCAGAATTTTCCTGCAGATTGCCCATCATGGTGGAAGAGCGGTGAAATCGATTACCGGGCTCCAACCGGTAGCTCCGTCCGCTATCTCCACCCCACTTTATCAGGATACTCCCCGGGAATTGAGCAAACAGGAAATAGAGGAGCTAATAGAAAAATTCACTGAGGCTGCAAAACGAGCAAAAATAGCAGGGTTTGATGGGGTGGAAGTTCACGGAGCCCACACCTACCTTGTTGGTCAGTTTATCTCCCCCCATACCAACCGGAGAGAAGATGAGTATGGGAGGGATTTTGAGGGGAGGATGAGGTTTCCTGCAGAAATAGTAAGGGAAATAAAGAAAGAGTGTGGGAGGGTTTTCCCGGTAGGTTTTAAATTCAGCGCCTATGAACATCTAAAAGGTGGGGTGGAATTAGAATTGGCTAAAAAAATCGCCCAACATATGGAGAAAATGGGAGTTGATTACCTTCATGTTGCCTCTACTACCCATGAGCTAGATGGCTCCAGATATCTGGATGTTTCTCCTCTTTATACACTCCCGGGGGAGGTTATCGAGCTGGCCGCGAGGGTAAAATCAGAGGTTTCTGTCCCTGTCGTAGCCGGGGGAGGAATTGTCGATCCCTTTTACGCGGAACAGGTCCTTGAAGAGAGGAAGGTAGATTTAATTGCTCTGGGCAGAGCCCTTATTGCCGATCCCTACTGGTCCGTTAAGGTGGAAGAGGGCAGGATAGAGGAAATTATTCCCTGCATAAGGTGTAACCAATGTCATAAAAGGCTATTTTCCGGTCAGGAAGTTCGCTGTACCGTTAATCCTTCTCTGGGTAAAGAGAGAAAATACCGCATCGGCAAAACTGATAGAGCAAAGAAAGTCATGGTGATTGGTGGGGGACCGGCCGGGCTTGAGGCGGCCCTTACTCTGGAGAAAAGAGGCCATAAGATTATCCTTCATGAGAAAAACAAAAGGTTAGGGGGTAATATGATCCCCTCCTCAGTTCCTTTGTTTAAGAAAGATGTAAAAAGACTCCTTGACTATTATCTGAGAAAAATAGAGAAAAGCGGGGTTGAGCTGAAACTCAAACAGAGAGCTGACGTTTCTCTAATAATTGAGGAAAATCCCGAAGCAGTTGTTCTGGCTACTGGTGCTGAACAGGTAATTCCCCGGATCCCTGGATTAAAAAGAGAAGCTCTTTACACTGCGGTTGAGGTCTTAGATAATCAGAGTAAACTCGAACTGGGAGAAAGAGTGATTGTTCTGGGAGCCGGACTGGTGGGATGTGAGATAGCCTGGTATCTTGCTTTACAGGGGAAAAAAGTGAATTTATTTGATGTGCTCAACCTGAATGAAATTTTGCAAGATCAGCATTCTACCAATCGTTTCTATCTTTTGTATAGCCTAAAAGAGCAGAGCGTTTCAATTCTGGCATCAAGGAAAATCTTGAAGGTCGAGGACAAGCAGGCTATTTTTGAGAAAAATGACGGGAGTGAGGAAAGTTATCTCTTTGATTCTCTAATCATCTCTGTGGGTTTTGAGTCCCAGGATACGCTTTTGCAGGAACTTAGAGAATCAGAGTTTAAAGGAAAGATATACAAAATCGGGGATTCTGTGGAGCCGAGGGATTTTTACCACGCAATTCAGGAAGGGGCAAAGGTAGGAAGGGAGATACGTTGAGAGAGCTGGTGGATAATCACGAGCGGTTATCTAATTTTCGTAGTCTAGATGTATCTTAACTCTAGTGCATTTTAGAAATCGGTCAAAAAAGTAAGAGCATTTTTCTGCTCAGGGGGTCTAAGATGGAAGATGATATCATAAAGTGTTTAGCACAAATAGAAGAAAAAGAATTGGTTGAGCTTTGCCAGAATCTCATAAAAATACCCAGTCACAAGGATACACTTTCCAGAGAGAAAGAAATTGCCTTATTTTTAAAGGATTTTATGGAGAGAGAAGGTATAGAGGTGGTTCTCCAGGAAGTTACAGAGGGAAGATCTAATGTGATTGGTAGACTTAGAGGTACAGGCAAGGGACCTAATTTGCTTTTCAACGGCCATATGGATACCGTTCGTCCTCTCGGTATGAAAGACCCCTACCGGGCGAAAGTTAAGGATGGTAAGATCTGGGGAAGAGGGACAGTCGATATGAAATCAGGATTGGCTGGGATGACTTATGCTCTGATAGCTATAAAGCGGGCGGGAATGAAACTTAAAGGCAATCTTATTTTGGCGGCGGTGGTGGGCGAAGAAAATATTAATGAGGGAACTCAACGTCTTATAGAGGAAGGTTTCCAGTGTGATACGGCAGTAGTGGGCGAGCCCACGGATCTTCAAATAGTGATCGTCCATAAGGGAATAGAATGGATAGAAATAAGTATTAGAGGGAAAGCTTCTCATGCCAGCGTCCCTAAGGAGGGTATAAATGCTATTGTGAATGCTGCTAGATTAGTCTGTGCTTTGGAAGAAAAGCTGGTTCCAAAGTTATCGCAGACTCCAAAGTCTAACAGGTTAGTCGGGTCCCCTACGCTTAATATAGGAAAGATATGGGGAGGGGTTCGTAATAGTGTTGTTCCGGATCTATGCAAAATTCAACTTGATCGAAGGACACTGCCGGGAGAAAAGATCGAGGATATATTAAGTGAAATCCGTGGTGTAATGAGATAACTGGAGAACACCCATGCTGAATTTAGGGCCGAGGTAAATCCAATCCCTGTTGGCCCTGATAGTAGGGAGCAATTAAAGGAGATAGAAAAACAGGGTCTAGAAATTCCTCCCCATGAACCTATGGAAATTTCCAGGGATAGCAAGATTGTAAGGGCTCTGAGCAAGGCGTTCAAATATGTTCGAGGTGGGAATCCGGAGATTGCGGGAATGTCAGGCTGGACTGATGCTTCTCTTCTCGTAAATAGGGCAAAGATACCTACCGCAGTGTTTGGACCAGGTCCTGTTATCAAAGCCCATACTACCGAGGAGTACGTTAACATTGCTGATCTGGTTGATGCTGCTAAAGTGTATGTAGTTACTGCTGTGGAGGTATGCAGCGGGAGAATAAAGGATTCTTAAACTAGGTATGGCTAATAACGATCTGATCGTGACTATCCGTCCCTTTATTTGGAAAAAAGTACTGGGCGGAATAGATGTAGAATTTGTAGAAGCTCGCTGCACTACACAGGTTAAAAAAGACATTCTCTCAAAGATGTACTACTCAAAATATTTGCTATTGGCGGAATTTCCAAGCCATTCTTAGAAACTCTTGGACTAATCCGTGAGTATTCCTCCATTCACACCAATGATTTCACTCCATAGAGGGCCATTCTTTTAGCTAAAGATTTGGTAAGACCGATAATTCTTGCTTTAGAAGCTGAATAATGAGCACCTACCAAAATTCCACCTACCTTTCCTGCCAGTGAGGCAATATTTACAATTTTACCCCCTCTTTGAGAAATCATAGTCTCCGTAACTTTCTGTGCCATTCCTCTTCGCTAATGTCCTCAAAAGGGGTAAGAGAGCTTATTTGGAGGAGTTGAGAGCAGGGCTTGTAGCATGGGATGTCGGCCGAAAGGAGGATTTGACTTTTTAAAAAAAACAGCTATTGTAGCCTATGGACAAGATACTTAAGCGCTGGGTAACAATTTGCTTCCGAAAAAATTAATAGCTACACTTTCCCCGGAGGAGCCTTAGATCAGCCACCCTAACGAGTCTGCAGCGTAGCGTTGAGGGGGATGTTTCCCCCCCTCAAAGTCCTCACGTCTTTCCCGAGACGAGAAGACGAGCAGAGACAATCCAAAGCTGATATACAGCGACGAAGGGGAAGAGTCCCGAGATATTCTTGACAGGTTTAAATGGAAAAAAGGATGATCAAAGCGGCTCGGCTGCATAAAGTGGGGGAGCCTTTCCATATTGAAGAAGTTCCTCTGCCCGAGATGAGTTTAGGTGAGGTGCTGGAATGAGGCCTTTGATCGCTTCAGGAAAAAAATCGGCAATCCTGTCCGTATCTTAGTTTCTCCAGAATAAAAATCAGGCAGACAAGATAAAACCGAGTCTCCACCTTTGTTTTTTCTCTTCAAGAAATCACATAAAATTAAAAGGAGGAAATGAATGGGAAAATTAGAGGGGAAAAGGGTTGTGTTTCTGGTGGGGCAAGAATTTGAGGACATCGAACTCTGGTATCCTTTTTTGCGGTTGAGTGAAGAGGGAGCTCAGGTGACTATAGTGGGCCTGGACGTGGGACTACACACCAGACCCGCCGTAAAGGGAAAGTATGTTACGGGACGTTTTGGCACCACTGTACCT
>JAUWXE010000096.1 GCA_030616535.1 Candidatus Aerophobota bacterium | reverse complement strand
TGGTTCTGGATGCCAGATATAGGTGAGGGAAAAGATAAAGATGATTACAGTAGTTTCTATGTGAAGAATAAACCCTTTGCCAATATAGGTGAGATCGGCTTTATTCATGTTGGAAAACAGTGGCGGACCATAAAGCTTATCCAAGGGGGCGACTGGAAAATTTTAGATAAGATTACGGTAGCCGAGCCTCCCCAGCTACCGGTCAGGGGAAGGATAAATATCAACACGGCCCCAAAAAAGGTTCTGGAGGCCCTGCCAGGGGTTAATTCTTCCCTGGCCAAGGCCATAATCAACTATGGGGACAGTAAAAAGGGACCTTTTAATGAAATAGGGGAGATACTGCAAATCCTTCTGATAGAAAAATTGGGCTTTAACGGGAAAGACGATGATGAAGATGGCTATATAGATGAAGAAGATGAAACCGAGGCCATATTCCGCGGTATTTCTAACCTCATTACCACTCGCTCTAACTGTTTTACCATTGTCTCCCAGGGAAAGGTGATACGATCCAAGGAAGTGGTAGCGGAAAAGAAGCTAAAGGTAGTGGTAGACAGAGGCACCTCTCCTATCAAGATCAAGTATTATCGGGAACTTTGGAAAGATTAATTTTTATTTCTTAAATTGGAGCAAAACCTAGGTCCCAGCTAATTGCCTCAATCAGTTTCTCGGCTATTTCTTTACACGCCTCCTCCACAGCCTCATCCTCGGTCTGAATTCCTCCCACTTCAGAGGAGCTATAAGCAAAAACTTCCTCTATTTTCCTTTCCTTTAAGGTTTTCTCCTCTTTCTTTGAGACCAAAGAGACCAATACCTCTATCCTTATCCTATTTTCTTCTAAGGTGGTAGTGATGGTTGAGGGGGTCTCTTTTAGATACCGGACAATTTCGCCATTTAGTATCACATCAGCTTCCTCTTCTCCCACCACTTGAAGCCGCCCATCGGAAATAAATTCGTTGATTACTACACTGGTAAGCGTTTGTTCAAGTCCGTATTTGAAGGTCTGGTTAGAGAAGATAGGTATAGCAATCTTTGAGCTAACAGGGGAAAAGGGAACCAATTTGTAGGAACATCCTGATAAAGAAATAATAGATAAAGAGACGAGGATAAGCAGTAGCCTCTGTGTACCGGATTTTACTGACAAACGTTACCTCCTAAGCCTAAAATCCTTATCGTTCTAATTTCGCTTCTCCTCCTCTAAACATTTTATTTACTCTTAAAAGCCTCTTGAGAATAACAGCTTCTCACCACCGTATTTTTTGAATTATAGTATTTTAAACATACATAAAAAGTGGCTTGACGTCAACTTGGAAAGCCTGCCGCAAGAAAAAAAACAACATTGTATTACTTTGAAAAAGAGTCTATGAATAAACCTCAAAATAAAATTATCCTACCTTGGCCAATGCTAATCGATGAGAAAATCTTTTTTCTATTCCTTCTCGCAGGAGGGGATATTTTTCTAAATCTGGATCTTTCTCTACCAGGCGGAAAGCCTCTTGACGGGCCAGAGATAGAATCTGGTGATCCCTTACTAAGTCAGCGATTCTAAAGTTAAGCATTCCCCATTGTTTGGTGCCAAAAAATTCTCCCGGTCCCCGAAGCTTGAGGTCCTCCTCGGCTATTCTGAAGCCATCGGTTGTCCTGCACATTACCTTCATTCGCCGGATCCCCTCCCGAGAGATTTTCCTCCCGGTAAGGAGAAAGCAATAAGATTGCTCAGACCCTCTACCTACCCTTCCCCTCAACTGATGAAGTTGAGCTAAACCAAACCTTTCGGCATTCTCTATCACCATGAGATTTGCATTGGGAACATCAATCCCCACTTCTATTACCGTAGTAGAAACAAGGAGATCTATTTTTCCACTCCGGAGAAGGTGCATTATTTGGTCTTTCTCATCCCTCTTCATTCTTCCATGAATTAACTGAACACTATAATCAGGAAAAACCTCTCTTTGCAGTTGTTCGGCCGCATCCTGAGCTGACTTCAGATCTAAATCTTTCGACTCTTCTATCAAGGGATAGACAATATAAACCTGTCTTCCCTCTTTTAGCCTTTCTTTAATGACTTGATAGAGCTCTTCTCTTTTATTTTCACTTATCCACCGAGTAACAATCGATTTTCGCCCCGGTGGCAGTTCACTAATCACCGAAAAATCAAGATCGCCGTGGAAGGTCAGAGCTAAGGTTCGAGGGATGGGGGTAGCCGTCATTACCAACACATCCGGACATTTGCCTTTGCTGCGTAGACTCAGCCTCTGCATAACGCCAAATCTATGTTGCTCATCGATAACTACCATCCCCAGTCGATAAAAATCGACTTCTTCCTGGATTAAGGCATGTGTTCCGACCACCAGTTTTATCTTACCTTCTTTTATCTGGTGGAGAATTTTTTCTTTTTTCCGGAAAGGGAGATCACTTACTAATAAGGCTGGCTTAATACTAAGAGGTTGTAGAAGGCTCCTCAAATTTATCCAGTGCTGCTGCACCAGAATCTCAGTGGGGGACATTAATGCCCCCTGGTATCCATTGACTATGGCTGCAAGCAGGGCAATTGTCGCCACTATCGTCTTGCCCGAGCCGACATCTCCCTGCAAAAGGCGATTCATAGGTCGAGAGGAGCTCATATCCTCTAGAATCTCATCTATTACCTTTCTCTGGGAAGCAGTGAGTGGAAAGGAAAGAGAACGAATGAAGGATTCAACCAAGCCGCCCCTCATTTTAAAAGAAATTCCCTTTTCTTCCTTATACCTTTTTTTTCTCAAAGCCAGAGTAGACTGAAGAAGGAAAAATTCCTCAAAAGTAAGTCTTCGCTGAGCTTCTCTTTGTCGGGCAAAACTTTCTGGAAAATGAATATTGTTTAAGGCTTCTTCTAAGGATACAAATGAATAGCGTCTTCTTATCTCTTCCGGCAGGAGATCCACCAGGTAAGGAGACTTTTCTTCTAAATTAATTTTGATAATTCGGCGCAAGGTTCTGTGAGACAGTCCCTCCGTTAAGGGATAAAAGGGAACAATTCTCCTTAAATGAAGGTTGTCTTGCTCATCCCCGCTTAGTAGCTCAAAATCTTCTACATTAATTTGTAACTCTCCAAAGTCCCACCCCACCCTTCCACTAACCACAATATCTTTGCCCTTTTTAAGAAGCTGGACCAGATAATCCTGGTTGTACCAGATGGCATAGATAATCCCAGTCCCGTCTCTTATGGCTACCTTGAGGAGGGAAAGATTCTTTCGAATTCTGCGCTGCCCCAGCACCAAGATTTTGCCTTCAATGACTACTTTTTTCCCAGGCAAGACTTGCCCAATAGGGGTAATCCGGGAGCGGTCTTCATAGCCGGTGGGAAAATGCCAGAGAAGATCAGAGATTGTCTTTATACCTAATCTATTGAAAAGCTGGGCTTTCTTTTCTCCAACTCCTTTGGCATAACGAACCGGCGAGTCGAGATCGGGTATTCTTGCCATTTTTTGAAAAATGTGTTATCCTAGATTTTGAACAAAGTTAGCAGAAAGTTTAAGAACAAAGGGTAAATGATGGCCAAGAAATGCGAGATATGCGGCAAGGGACCGAGCACAGGAAACAGAGTAAGTAAATCCGGGCGAAGAACCAAACGAAGATGGCTTCCCAATCTTCAACATATCAGAATAAAGATCCATGGAAGGACAAGAAGGACTTATGTATGTACCCGATGTATTCGGAGCCACCGAGTAGAGAAGATAGCCTAAAAGAGCTTTCTCTATTTCTTTAGCTCCGTCCACGGGGTTCTCTGAAAAAATTTGCCTTCGCTTTTTATAGCCGGGGCGATTATCATCTCCACTTCATGCATTTCTTTTATATTAGCGGCTCCACAATAACCCATACAGGTTCTTATTGCCCAGACAAGATTTTGAGAACCATCGTCTAGCCGGGCCGGACCATAAACGATCTCTTTTAAGGTTCCCGTTGTTCCTACCCGAACTCTCGCTCCCCGGGGTAGATTTTCATCCGAAGTAGCCATTCCCCAGTGATATCCTTTACCAGGAGCTTCTCTAGCTCGGGCGAAGGCAGACCCAATCATTACTGCATCTGCCCCTGAGGCCAAAGCCTT
>JAUWXE010000061.1 GCA_030616535.1 Candidatus Aerophobota bacterium | reverse complement strand
GATCAGGCCATGGAGTGGGGATGTGTCAGTGGGGAGTCAGGGGAATGGCTGAGAAAGGCTACAGCACCAGGGAAATCCTCCAGTTTTATTATCCAGGCACAACTGTAGAACAACGCTATTAGCTTGGAATGAATATCAGCCGACGCTAGCCATTTTATCTATCGGATCTCATTCTTAATTCTTAGTAAAGTATTAGATCTACCTACCGATATTATACCAGTATTCAGGAGATTTATACGCGTATCGAGGGACTTGTAGTGAATAGTAGATAGTGAATGGTGAATAGCCAAAAAAGAAACCAAGATACGATTCACGAAATACGATTCACCAAGGACAGCGACGGAGGGGAAGAGTCCCGAGATATTTGACAAGGTAGATCCAATATAATATCTTAAGGATGGTACCGAGAGATGTCTCTGGAAAAGAAAGCTATACTGGTGGTGGTAGATGGATTAGGAGACCGGATAGCTAAAGATGGAAAAACTCCTCTACAGCTTGCCAGAAAGCCAGTCCTTGATAAACTAGCCAGAGAAGGTTCTACTGGTTTGATGAGCACACTGGGCCGGGGAGTTATCCCAGGACGTGATACAGCACACCTGGCTCTTTTTGGATATGATCCTGCCGTCTATTATAAAGGAAGAGGTCCTTTTGAGGCCCTAGGAGTAGGGTTTGAGTTAAAGCACGGTGATGTAGCTTTCAGGTGCAACTTCGCTACTGTAGACAAAAATCTTAGAGTGATCGATAGGAGAGCAGGTCGTTTAAAGGATGAGGGTGCCCAGCTTGCCAAATCCTTGCAGGGGATTAGGATAGAGGGGGTGGAGGCGATTTTCCTTCCTTCAACTGAACACAGGGGAACGTTGGTTCTGCGGGGAGATGGTCTTTCCCCGGCTGTTTCTGATACAGATCCCCATTCGTCTGAGCCACTACCTCTCCTAGAGTCAAGAGCTCAAAATAATAGCCAGGCAGCAAAAAGAACGGCAAGGATTGTAAATGAAGTCGTTAGAGAAAGTAGGTCCATTCTTTCTTTCCATCCTTTAAACAAACAAAGGGAAAAAGAAGGCCGGCTTCCGGCCAATATAATTCTTACCCGGGGGGCGGGAGTATATGAGAAAGTGGAGTCCTTAAAGGATAGATATGGAATCAGGAGCTGCTGCATATCTGGATCTGCTTTATACAAAGGGGTGGCCAAATATGTAGGAATGGAAATTCTGAAAGTTCCTGGAGCTACAGGAAGAATAGATACGGACATAGAGGCAAAAGCTAAGGCAGCTCGACAGGCTCTGGAAGAATTTGACTTTGTCTTTGTCCATGTTAAGGGGGCGGATAATGCAAGCCATGATGGAAACCTTGAGGGAAAGCTTTTGATGATTGAAAAAGTAGATAGATTAGTCCAGATTCTGTGCCAGGAGAATGTCTATCTTATCGTAACGGCTGATCATAGTACGCCTCTTTCTCTTAGGAGGCACAGCAGCGACCCAGTGCCAGTTTTATTTTATGGAAATGGGGTCAGACGGGATAAAGTGGAATTCTTTGACGAGATATCCACTGCTTGCGGATGTCTGGGACACCTTACCGGAGTTGAGTTAAACAGAGCTATTATGGATCTAATGGGATGTGGACATATGGTGGGGAGTTGAGGAAGCTCTTAATGGGACTTGGCTGTCGTAACTTGCGGGTCTTGAACCACCAATAGTAGCTAAATATTAGAAATTGACGCCGTCAATTTCTCAAAAGGGGTGGTAAGATGATAGAAGTGACCGTTTCCAAAGTGGCTATCGATGTTAATTCAAAGATGCCGGTTATTGTGTTAAAGGAAAAAGGTGGAGATAAGACGCTCCCCATTTGGATTGGACTATTTGAGGCACAGGCTATCGCCCTTGCTCTGGAGAATGTTAAACCACCCCGACCCTTAACTCATGATCTGGCCAAATCTCTAATTGAGAAGCTTAACGGCAGAGTGGACCGGGTAGTAATAAGCGATCTCAGACAAAATACCTTTTATGCCCGCATTTTGATGAGGAGAAATGGAGAGGCTCTTCAGGTCGATTCTCGCCCCAGTGATGCTATAGCCCTGGCTCTTAGACTGAAGGTACCTATCTTTATAGACGAGACAGTGCTAGATAAGATAGCCATGGGGGACAAGCCTCCCATCAAGGAGGAGGAGATAGAGGATTTCAAGAAAAAATTAAGGGATCTAAAACCAGAAGATTTTAGCCTTTAGCCAACCTACCTAGAAAATAGCTGATCCCCCTGTAGGGTCAAAGATTTTTTGCTTTATAACCCTATCACTTCCTTTAATTAATCCCAAAGTTAAAAATTTCAAAGTTTCTATCTTAATCGTGAATAGTAGGGACATTTTCTCAAAGGATGGCAGGGAAGTAAAATATTCATCAATTTTTCTTTCAGACCTGCTCGAGGTTTAATTATGTGGACTTCTTCGGTAAGGAGGTCAACTTCCCTTATTGCCTCAGTGAGATCCAGGTAATGGCCGTTTCTTTTATTGCGAAGTTGTAGATCCTCGGTCAGGTAAAGATATATGTCGCCAGGGGTAGCATCTTTAAGCTGGAGTGATAGTTTCTCTTCCTCTATCTTTTGGACCACAGGCTGATATATAGAATAAAACCAGTCATGGGCGGCATCTTTAATGGACACCTCTCTTCCCATTTTATGGGCTAGATATTGTTGATGCAGGTCTATCTGCCAGGCGAGTCTATCATATCCACTTGGTCGCGAGAGAGAAACCTCCCTTATATCCATGCTCTGTTCAAAGTTGAATCTCCTCAAATATAAAGCATTTTCAGGAGAATCTTTCGCTGGCAGAAATTCAATTATCCGAGCATCGACATATTCTTGTCCCATTTTCTTTCCGGCAGAAATACGGTGATGACCATCCACCACGTAGTGCTCATCCTTGATTTTGTAAAGCTCCACCGGAGGAAGAATTATCCCCTTTTCTAGTGCTCGTTTTATGGAATTATATCTATCCTGGGTATTATTCTTACCTCTAAATCTAAATTTAGGATCAAAGTCGAGACATCTACCCATGCTTCCCACTATCCTATCTATCTTCACCGGGCGAATGCCTAGATCCACCGTGCTTAACAGATTCTGCTTACGGCGTTCCTCATCAAAACATTTGAGGCCCAAAGGGTTTTCGGCAACACCTTTTATGATTTTAGCCATTGGACGCATGGAGTTTCACCTCTGAGAGTCTTTTGGAGAGAAGCCTCTGAAATATAGTAGATTTTTTCTATAAGTCAAGCCCTCCAGCCGGCCGCTGACCTTAAAATTTGTTTCCTTGACGGTGAAGGCTTCAGACTTATAATTGAAGTGTGTATAAATTCTTTTGAGATTTTCCTACCCGAACCTGTAACGAGTGATCTATTTGAATATCGTCAGATTGCCATCGAAAGAGCAGTCTCTGAGTTTTGTAGTCAATTTATGCCGGTCTACAAGTGGAAATGGGAAAAAGAAGCATCTGATGAATGAGAGAAGAAAAAAGAGTCTATGTATATTTCAATAACGATTATAATGCTTACGCCGTCTTCAACGCTCTCCGGCTGAAGGAACTCATCCAGGGAAGCTAATAGTTGGCTCTCTCCCTGATTTTTTCTGATGCGTCTGGCATGTTATTTCCAGGGATTTCATAGGCGAAGAATTGACAGGATTTTTTCTTCCGGATAAGATAAGAATAATAACCATACTATGAATAAATGTTTATTCTGAGGCTGTCAAAGAAAATTAAATTCTCAGAAAGGGGGAAATTATGAAATACGCAGCGCATTCATTAATGTGGACAGCAGAGTTTACGGAAAAGGATCTTCATCTATTTGACAAGTTAAAAAGAATGGGGTTTGACGGCATTGAGATCCATACGAATCGTCCTGAAACTCTACCCAAAAAGAAGATTAAAGAAAAAATGAATGAGACAGGGATGAAGTGCACTTTTACAGCTACCTTGGATAAAGAGACCAACATAATCAGTCCGGATAAAGAAAAGAGAAAGGCAGGAATAGAATTCTTAAAGGAGAGGATTGAAATTGCCTCCCAGCTTGGTAGTGATGTTTTGGGAGGAGTCATCTATGCAGCCTGGGGTGAATTTACGGGCAAGGTGAGAACAAATGAGGAATGGAGCTACTCTAAGGAATCTCTCCTAGAAGCAGCCCAGTATGCACAAGAGAAAGGGGTGGTATTGGCTCTAGAGCCAGTAAATAGGTATGAGACATATTTTTTAAATACCACCGAGGATACCAGGAAGTTGGTAGAAGAGATTAATCATCCTAATGTCAGGATTCATCTGGACACTTATCATCTTAATATTGAAGAGGAAAGCTTTTATGAAGCAATAAAAATAGCTGGTGAATATCTTTATCATTTGCACCTCTGCGAAAATAATAGAGGAATTCCGGGGACCGGGCATGTTGCTTGGTCTGATGTCTTTAAAGCCTTGAAGGAAGTTAAATATGATAGATGGGCGGTGGTTGAATCCTTTGTCCCGGCCATTGAAGAAATAGCCAGAATGACGGCTATCTGGAGAAAAGTTGCCCCAAGTGCCGACGCCATTGCTGAAGAAGGATTGAAGTTTTTCAAAAGTAAAACGGTGGAGAGTGTCTAAATGGCCCGAATGATGAAGGCAGGGATATTGCATGGAGCGGGAGAGATTAGCTGTGAGCTGATACCCGTTCCCGAGGCAGGATCTAAAGAGGTATTAGTGGCTATTAAAGTTACAGGAATATGTGGATCCGATGTTTCACGTTTTTTAAGAGGCATCTCCCCCTATGGTTTTAAAATCTTGGGACATGAGTGCGCTGGTGAGGTGGTTAAGGTGGGAAGCGAGGTTACTGGAGTGAAGTCTGGAGAAAGAGTTGCCATTATGCCAGTTATACCCTGTAGACACTGTGATTTTTGCCGAGCCGGCGAATATTCACTATGTGACAATTTTATTCGCCTGGGCACCCGAGTAGATGGCTGTTTTGCTGAATATGTAAAGGTTGCTTCTGAGAATCTTTTAAAGTTACCGTCCACAGTTGATTATGAGTCTGCCTCTCTCCTAGAGCCTTGCTCGGTGGCTCTACACACGGTTAAGAGAGCTGGAATCACACTGGGAGATGTCGTAGTTGTGCTCGGCTGCGGGCCTATCGGACTTTTAATCGCTCAATGGGCGAAGATTTTAGGGGCAAGAAAGGTTTTCGCCGTGGATATTGCCGAGGTGAAGCTAGGGATTGCCAGAAAGACGGGAATAACTGACTGTATAAATGCCAAAGCCAAAGATCCAGTCGAGGTGGTAATGCGGGAAACCAAGGGTAGAGGAGCTGATTTGGTACTTGAAGCTGCTGGATCGGAAACTACCCTTGAGCAGAGTATTAGAATGACCAGAAAATTGGGTAAAATATCCCTGCTGGGTCTAGTAGAAAAAGATGTTACCCTACCACAGAAGACCATCACCGATATCATGCGGCGTGAGCTAACCATTTATGGAGTCTATGACGCAGACACTAAACCGGTTCCTTTCAATAGCTGGGAAGCTTCTCTTCATTTCATAGAAACTGGCAGGTTGGACGTAAAATCACTCATTACTCACCGATTCAGAATCGATGAGATCAAAAGTGTATTTGAGAAGATAAGCCGAAAAAGGGAAGATTTTAACAAAGTTCTCTTTGTATTTTAAAATGATTAAAGAACCGAAAGCAATGGAGGAGATTCACAAAATTAGAGAAGAACTTTATGAAGAAAGAAAAGAATGTCTACAGAAAAAAAGATAGAAGCCATTAATAAAAGTACAGAGCAGTTATTAAAAGAACATGGATATAGACTTATCCCCACCAATAAAGGAAGATGGGTGATTTCGAAATCTTAGTTAGACTTTCCGGAAGCTAAATAAATATCATTATTCTTCCTCAAATAGGTAGTCCTTACCCTTCTATTTCATTTTCAAGAGGTAAAACACCGTACTTCAGGCAGCAGGTGTTAGAAAATCCTAATTAAATTAAGGTTCGATCAAAAGGCATAGGTCAAAAGACCTCCACGCTTACCCAAAGATTGAAACCTTTCACTCCTTTACAGGAAAGAATTTTACAAAACTTGGGAATTGAGCTAAAATGTAGACACTAACGGGAAATTTAATTTTAATCCAAAATTCTTATGGCTGAAGAGTAAAGAATCATTTTGAAGCGTGGAACTTTGTTCTAAAAGTTAAAGGACTCAGGTTAAGCTTTAATAAGAGAGGACACAAAGTGGAATTAAACGG
>JAUWXE010000067.1 GCA_030616535.1 Candidatus Aerophobota bacterium | reverse complement strand
GCTGGGTTATGAGGGCAAATTTCTATTCTGTGATTGGATGAAAGTGGAGGCTGTGGCTACCGGTCCTGCTTCTAAATATATTGAAGGCTCTTTTGGTACGGCAGCCGGTCCTCTAGAGATACCTATAGCTGAGCAGTTTACTGCTGACTTCAACCAGAGATTTGAGCCCAGCACTGTTCCATACAACAGAGAGGCCTACGACGCTACTGTCCTCATTGCGCTGGCCATGTGGAAGGCGGGTCCTTCCTTTTTTAAAATGAGTCGGGCAGAACAAGGCAAGACTATCAGGGACAACCTGAGAGCTGTGGCTAATCCCCCTGGGGAAGAGGTCACTTACGGAGAACTTAAGAAGACCTTCGACCTTTTGAAGGAAGGTAAAGACGTTAACTATCAAGGTGTCTCCGGACCTATCGGATTTGATGAAAATGGAGATATCAACGCAGGGGCCATTGAGATCTGGGTGATCAAGGAGAGCAAGGTTGTTACTGAACGAACAGTGAAGGTTGGTATGTAGGTGCTCTATTCTAGAGAAGTAAAAAAAAAGGGGGGGGTTGGATGCTCACCCTCCCCTTTACTTATTTTCCCATCATCTTGGAAACTGCTTTCTCTTCTCCCAGAAGACCCTGTGGCCGAAGGAGTAAGACCAACTCCAGAAGGATAGCGATAGCGATAACCCGAAGGCTGGCCACCCGGGTGGCTGAAAGGGCTAAGTAGCCGGTAAGAAAATCCGTTCCTGCCCAGATACCCCAGATGAGAAAAGCCCCCAAGATGGCTCCTTTTGAGTTTCCGCTTCCTCCAGCGATTAGCATCACCCAGATAAGAAAGGTGCCATAAAGAGGCTCAAAGCTACTGGCATCAATGAACTTGGCATAATGAGCATATAGGCTTCCCGCCATTCCCATCACCATGGCTCCTAACACGAAAGACTGGAGCTTAAATGAGAAAACATTTTTCCCGGACACGGCGGCTATGGCTTCATCCTCGCGAATTGTTCTTAAGACCCGGCCCCACGGGGATCGGATACTCCTCTCGCTAACCCAGTAGAGAAGTCCCAAAATTACCAGTACCAGAGCCAGGTAAAACCAATTATAGGCATTGGAGATAAAATGAATCAGCCAGGGCGAGAGCTGAGGGTGTCCTTTAAGAAAACTGGAGACTCCCGCCTCGATAGGTTGGTGAAGAGGCGAGGGGATATGTTTAATACCCCAGACGGTATTGCTTAACCAGCCTTCGTTCTTTAAAATTAGCCGAATGACCTCGGCAATGCCGATGGTGGCAATGGCCAGATAGTCTTCTTTAAGGCGTAGGGTAAGAAGTCCGATAAAGAAAGCTATTATCCCTGAAGCGATGATTGCTCCCAAAAGTCCTACCACCCAAGGAAGCTGAAAGCCTCCCACTGTTCGCCAGTCGAGAGGCCCCGGAGGAGGCCCCGAAAGAAGAGCTGAGGTATAAGCCCCTACTGCATAAAAACCAGCAATTCCTATATTAAATAGACCAGTATAGCCAAACTGGATATTTAGCCCCAGACAAAGAACTGCATAAATACCGGCCGTAATGGCAAAGAAGACCAGATAGTTAAGAATCCCTACCAAAGTGTCCATTTATCTTGTTCCAAAGAGTCCTCTGGGTTTGATAAGCAGCATAATGACTATAATTACGAAAGCAACTGCCGGTTTATAGGCAGTGGAAATGAAGGCAGTAGAGATCTCTCCTGAAAGACCAATGATCATCCCTCCGGCCATGGCTCCATAAGGGTTCCCTATTCCCCCCAGAATCACGGCCGCAAAAATAGGAAGAAGCATCTGCCAGCCCATATCGGGGGTTATAAATTTATCCTCGATCCCGGCTAATATTCCACCTGC
This sequence comes from Candidatus Aerophobota bacterium, assembly GCA_030616535.1. Taxonomy (GTDB): domain Bacteria; phylum Aerophobota; class Aerophobia; order Aerophobales; family AE-B3A; genus AE-B3B. Next base: position 4,267 of record JAUWXE010000067.1, on the reverse strand, counting down.
AGCAGCTAGAGATGCTCCAATTGCCCAGGTCCACATAATTACTTTTTCTGTATCGATGCCGCTAACCCGGGCCAATTCCATATTGTCGGAGGCAGCCCGCATGGCTTTACCCGTTTTGGTCTTTTGTAAGAAAAAGTGTAAGCCAATAACCAGGAGAGCCGCAACTATGATAATAAAGACCTCGTCGGGTTTGATCCTGATCCCCAGGAGAGGTATCTTGCGCGCAATTTGGATTGCTTTAAAATAGTACTGGGGCTGAGGTCCCCAGATAAACTGGATGATATTCCTTAAAAAAAAGGATACTCCAATTGAGGCAACAAGCAATACGATGGGTCCGGTTCTACGTAGTCTCAGGTAGAGGATCCGGTCAATAATAATCGCGGCTAGTCCTGTTAATAAAAGAGCTATAAAAAAAGCCAGGATCATCGGCAAACCAAAGGAAAGAGGGCCAAATGGAGTACCAGGAATGCCTAGTCCTCGCAGCAGGGTGAGAGAAATTAGAGCCAGAAAGGCACCTAGAGACATAATATCACCGTGAGAGAAGTTAGCAAAATTCAAAATCCGGTAGGTCAGAGATAGACCAATTGCCCCTAGCGTAATAATACTTCCCGAAATAATGCCGTATACAATTAACTGGGGAATTCCAGAAAGTAGTTCCAGTCCTAACCTCCCAAATAAAGCTTTCCTACCTTTTCGTTATTAAGTAGAGCCTGCCCGGTATCTTCAAATTTATTGCGCCCCATAGCCAGAACATATCCTCTATGACAGAGTTTCAAAGCCTCCCGGGCATTTTGCTCGACCATGAGAATGCCTACCCCGGATTTGTTTATCTCTACAATCTTTTCAAAGATTAACTTCACCAGTCTTGGAGAAAGACTCATTGAAGGCTCATCTAGAAGTAGAACCTGAGGATCGAGCATTAAGGCCCTGGCCATGGCTACCATCTGGCGCTGACCTCCTGAGAGTTTTCTTACTCGGAATCTTTTTGCCTCTTTTAAATCGGGGAAGATCCCATAGATCTCTTTCATCCTCCCTCTAAAATCATCCTTCCGGATAAAAGCTCCCATTTCCAGATTTTCTTCCACCGTTAAGGATGGGAAGACATTGTCCGTTTGAGGAACATAACAGATGCCCCGCCGTACTATCTTGTCTGGGTCTAGACCAGTAATGTCGTGACCATCAAAGATTATTTTGCCATGGGTGGGCTTTAAGAGCCCGAGGATAGTCTTCATGAGAGTAGATTTACCGGCTCCATTAGGACCAATGATAGAAATAATCTCTGCCTTATCTACTCCCATAGAAATCCCGTGCAGAATCTCCACTCCTCCATAACCAGCTTTAATATTGCGAGCCTCAAGGATCATCTCTAGCGTCCTCCCAGATACGCCTCCAGTACGCTTTCATTCTCTCTGATCTCATCCGGTGTTCCCTCCGCCAGTTGTCTTCCCTTATCCATTACTATTACAGTGTCACAAAGGTTCATAATGAGATCCATATCGTGCTCGATAAGAAAAAAGGTTTTTCCTCTCTGGCGAAGATTCTCAATGTTCTTGGTCAGCTTTCTCATCAAGGTCGGATTCACTCCTGCCCCCGGTTCATCGAGAAGGATCATTTTAGGTTCAGCCATTAATGTTCTAGCCAGTTCCAGAAGCTTTTTCTGACCAGAGGATAGATTTTTGGCGTATTCATTGGCCAGGTCAATAAGCTCCACAAACTCCAGCACGTCCAGGGCCTCATCTCTAAGTTCTCTCTCTTGGCGTCTCACCACTCCAGGGCGAAAAAACGAATTCCAGATACGCTCCCCCATCTGATTTTCCGGGACCACCATTAGATTCTCCAGCACCGTCATCTCCCTGAGTTCTCGGGGAATTTGAAAGGTTCTGGTGAGTGCTCTTCTGGCAATCTTATGGGGAGAAAGACCTGTAATTTTCTCCCCGCTGAACCAGATCTCTCCCCCATCTAGTTCATAAAATCCGGTGATTAGATTAAAAAGGGTGGTTTTTCCGGCCCCGTTAGGTCCAATAAGGCCGGTGATAGAACCCTGCTTTACCTTCAACGAACATCCATCAACGGCTTTAATTCCACCAAAGCTTTTTTCCAGATTCACTACTTCCAACATCCCATTGCACCTCTTTTGCTAACTCCTCCGACATACCCAAAAAAGATAGCAGTGCCATGTCAAGGCTTGGCACAATCTCAACTGCTTAGAATAATAGAAGGGAAAGAAAAGTCAAATTTTCCAACCTCTACCAAAGGAATTTCCTCATCTTTTTATGAGTCAATCATAGATTTGACATCTTAGGCCGTTTTGATATTTTTATCTTCACGCCGGACCCGCAACCTAAACAGAGCTCACCAGGATTAGACCATCAACCAATGATGGTGAGAAAAATGATAAAAGCAATCACATTTGACTTATGGAATACCTTAATTGGTGAGAAAGATTATACTTCTTTACGGATTGGACACCTGCTGGAGTCACTGGATACACAGAACTCTGCTCCAGATGAAAAAGTCATCCGGCAGGTATACACCTCTATTGAGGATCTCTGGCGTCCATATTCAGTGGGGCAATATCGTTTTGTTTCAGTAAAGGAAAGGGTAGAAATGATTTTAAAGAAACTAGATATAAAAATAGAGCAAGACCCGAAATTAGCCATTGTCAGAGATTTTGAAGAGGTTATTCTTAAGGATCCTCCTACCCTGCTAGATGGAGTAAAATCCACCCTGGAATCACTATACCCAAAATATCCTTTGGGACTAGTATCTGATTCAGGCTTTACACCTGGCAGAATCTTAAGAAAAATTTTGCAGTCTCTGGGAGTCCTGAAATTTTTTAACTGTACCGTCTTTTCTGATGAAGTTGGATACAATAAACCCAGCCCCCTCATGTTTAGCCAAGCCTTAAAGCTACTAAAAGTTCAGCCGAAAGAAACGATCCACGTCGGAGATCTACTTGAAACCGATATCGCTGGAGCAAAACTGGCTGGCATGGTCAGCATCTGGATTAAGCGAGGGAAAAGGCGGTCTAATGGTAAATCTTTTCGCCCTGACTACGAAATTAATCGACTCCCCGAGATGTTGCCTATACTTGAAAAATTAACTTCTTTCTCATGAATTCAAAAAAGGAAACATAAATGCCTGACTGGGTTGTGCATCTTGGATTTGCCTACATTATGGCACATTTCATTAAACTAAAGGACCTCAAGCTATTTTTCCTGGGATCCCTCCTTCCCGATGTCTCCCGGATAGCTCTTTACTTTACAGATTTTGCTCACCTGAATCACATTAGTTCATTTTCCTATTTTGCAGTTTTTCACACCCCTTTTATGGCCGCTGTAGCTAGCTTGGTGATTTCTTCATTCAGCAAAAATTTTAAAAAATGCTTTTTCTTGATTTTTCTGGGGGCTGTTTTTCATCTTGCTTTGGATCTCACCCAGTATAGGATAGGAAACGGGATCTTACTTTTTTACCCCTTTTCTTTTAGGCAACTCTCTTTTAATTTATTCTGGTCGGGTGATAATGTCTCCCTTCTCCTGCGGGCATTGTCCATAGGAGTTTTAGTTATCTGTCTTCTGGAAAAGAGGCCGGTTGGAAGCCCTCTTTCTTTGAAGACTGCCAATTTAAAAATTGCTTTTCCTTTGATCCTGGTCGCCCTAGCCATTCCTCTTTCCACTACTTCCTTGATGCTAAAGAACAACGTAGACTACCTTGCTTTTTTCGCTCATCCTCAAAAATGGGAAGGGAAAAAGGTAGAGCTTTACAAAGCTAAGGTTATCTCGACAAACCCGGTAATAGTCAGAGAAAAGGGGATTATGTTTGAACTTGTTGGTTCAGAAAAATTAAGAGAAGGTGATCGAATCTGCATTGAGGGCATATATAAAGAGGGAAGAATTTTTTCGGTTTTTATCCATCGCTACCGGGGTCCCTCCAAATTAATGGTCTCTCTGGTAGGCCTCTTATTTTTTATTCTGGTATGGATTGACTTTCCGCAAAGGGTGAGAAAGATATACGGGAGAGATTAAAAATAGGACACGGGTCCGGTTGATTTCTGGCAGAGCTTAAGCTTTCGGCCGATAGAAAAATTCTTAAGGCACTCTTCATGGATGGATTTATTGTGCCATTTGCAGACCGGGAATTTTTACTCGTTTTTCCACCACATTTAGGACCCGGGATACAATGAGTACCGCAACCAGATATATAAAAGCCACCACCAGGAAAACTTCAAAGTATCTAAAGTTTTTCGCAGCGATAATCTTACCCTGAG
>JAUWXE010000037.1 GCA_030616535.1 Candidatus Aerophobota bacterium | reverse complement strand
CGTATGGTAATGATGGGCCTTAAATTTACTCATCAAATCCCCTTCCGCCAGGTTTACATTCATCCTCTGATCGGTGATGAGAAGGGAGAGAAAATGAGTAAATCTAAGGGAAATGTGGTGGACCCTTTGAAGATGATGGAAAAATATGGAACAGATGCCTTTCGATTCTCCCTGGTGGCCCCAAAGACAGATTCTCCTTATCTTCGCTTCTCCGAAAATAGGCTGCGAGGATACCGGAACTTCGCCAATAAGATCTGGAATGCCTCCAGATTTACCTTGATGAGTCTAACCGATTTTACGCCGCAAGGAACAATAGACGATCTTAAATCACCAGAGCTTTGCGACCAATGGATTCTGGGTCGTTTCTTTTCTCTGGTTAATGAGATGACCTTACATTTAGACCATTATAGATTTTCCGAGGCGGCAAACTCTCTTTATCAGTTTTTCTGGGGAGAATTCTGCGATTGGTACATAGAGCTGGTAAAGCCCCGTTTATTGGGAGAAAAAGGACGATCTTCCCGCTACACAGCCCAGTGGATCCTCTATTGTGTCCTGGAGGGAACCTTGAAACTGCTCCATCCCTTTATGCCTTTTATCACTGAGGATATTTACCAGCGCCTTTCCTACCCCCGCGAGGAGAGCATTATGATATCCAACTGGCCAGTGGCTGAAAAAAAAGCTGAGCCAGAGGTAGAGGAAAAAATGAACCTTTTAATGCAAGTTATCCAGGAGGCACGGACGGTGAGGTCAGAGATGGGAATTGCCTCCCCAAAAAGAATAGATCTCTACCTTAAATCACCCCATAAGGAAAAACTGATCCTCCTGCGTGAAAATAGATCCCATATTGCCAATTTGGTAAGAACAGAGAGGCTGATAATAGGTGAGAAAATAGCCAAACCGACTGGTTCTATTTCCTCTTTAGTGGATGATATAGACATTTTTATTCCCCTAAAACCACTGATGGACTTTGATAAGGAAAGAAAAAGGTTGAAGGGAAACTTAGAAACAATAAAAAAAGAATTAAAAAACCTGGAAAAAAAACTCTTGAGCGAAGATTTTGTAAGAAAAGCTCCGCCAGAGATTGTAAGAAAGGAAAAAGAGGAAAGCAGTAGTCTTCGGTCAAGAGCCGAGAAACTAAAAAGGATGCTGGCCGAGATCCAGAAGATATGAGAAAGTTAATAGCTGTCTCTGGCAGCGATAGCACTGATGCGGAACTTTCTTCGGCTACCTTAAAAACTGCCGAGGAAGTGGGGTACTATATTGCCCAAAGGGGTGGAGTTTTAATTTGTGGAGGAAAGGGTGGAGTCATGGAACAAGCAGCAAAGGGAGCAAAAAGAGGGAAGGGGCTGACCATCGGAATTCTTCCTGCTTCCAAGGAGAAGGCCAATAGATTCATTGATATTGCTATCGCCACCCACCTTGGTTACGCCAGAAATTATATCCTCATAAATAGCGCCGATGCCGTAATTGGAATAGCAGGGAGGTGGGGCACCCTTAACGAGATATCCTACTCCTTAAATATTGGCAAGCCAACCATCCTCATAAAAGGAAGCGGCGGCTGGATGGATATCCTGAGCGAGAAAAGTCTGTTAAAAAATCTTGATGTAAGACCTCACATTGCTGACTCCGCAAAAGAGGCAGTGGATCTAGCCTTCAAGCTGAGCAAATAAATCTGGCCGGAGTGGCGGAATCGGGAGACGCGCTGGACTCAAAATCCAGTGGGGCTTACCCCCCGTGTGGGTTCAACTCCCACCTCCGGCACCCCCTAGGACAAAACTCTATCTTTCCCTTTCCGAGCACACCTTCTGGATCTATTTCTATCCTAACTCTTCCCTCCGGAACTCTTTTGCCTTTTTTCCTAGAGGGTCTGGGATCTCCCTTCTTGTGTAGCCAAATGGTGGAATCCCCCCACAGTCCAACCCTTCCAGGGCTGTTTCCTTCATCCCTCTATGAACTTCCTCTCTTAACCGAGCGCTATAGAACTGGTCGATTACCTCACACATACCCTCGGTTAATATCCCCGAGGCTGAATTTCTATCCACTTGTTCTGAAACAGATACGACGTCCACACCACGACGCCTAAGAAGTCCCTCATAGATAGCTGAATCTTTTCTATTACGGGCAAAGCGAGAAAACTTCCAGACAACGATTTTTTGAAAAGGAGAAGCACGTCTCTGAGCATGAGCAATCATGCTCTCGAAAGCGTTTCTTCCCTCAGCACTACTTTCGCTAACGGCTCTATCAATAAAAATATATCAATGATCTATCTCCCACTTCCGCTTAAGAATGTAATTCTTGCATTCCCGAACCTGCGATTCTATCGTTGAAGATCCATCCTGTTCATGCGAACTATATCTTGCATAAATTGCACACTTCATATCTATCCCGTCTTCTCTATAGCAGCTATAATCCCAATTAACCTTCCTAAGATACCCTTCTTCAAGCCAATAATCAGCCTTATCACTCTTTTTCCCACAGGTAATATTCCCCTCGATAAAAATAGCCCAAAGGACTTTGCTCTCTGTTCAAAAACATAACCACAACATCAGTATCCATATCCGTAGCCACTGGAGCTATGTACCAATACATAACCTCCAATGCCCACTTGAATTGGTGCAGCAAATTTTTTCCAGATTTGTAACAAAATACACCAAAATTGGTCTCATCCCACTGAAATTTAGTCATAAATTGACCCAGACCTGCTCCACACATCATTCCCCCTTCAAATTTCAAATCGATCCAGTCAGTGTATATGTCATCAAGATAATCATTTACTTCGCCAAAATTGGAACTGTACCAACCCACGAGGCCTCCATCGCTTCCACTCCTTTTATAACACCTGTAAAGATCGGCTAACCCCCCCATTCTTCCATAAATTTATTAGCCAGTGCATACCCTTCTCTTAAATCCTCAAGAGTAATCGCTCTTTTTTCTGAATCGGCTTTACTGAAGGCGTACTCCTCAGCGATGATAGTTCGCGTAATATCGGTTTTTACATATCGGTATCTGTCAAATATCCGCTTCTCCAATGTGGTAAGTCCAATTCCTATCATCAATCCCACAGCTAACATTGAAACTGCTACCAAAATGAGGCCGATAGTTATGCCTAGTGCCCCCAAATTTACCTTCATCTCTTATCCTCCTTTGACAAGAGAAATATCATAAATAATTAGTCTAATATACCTAGCAGTCTCACTTTCTTGTTAGACCCCTCTCCAATCTAAGAACATAGACCTCATTTCGCTTTAAGATCAAGACTACATATTAGACTTTTTCCAGATCTCAGCCCTCTTATAAATCTAGTCTGAGAGGCACAGAGATATTAGGTAGATTTAACTAAGAGAGTGTGTACTACTACCCTACTCCCACCAAATGACAGCCCTTGAGCACCTCTCCACGGTTATAATTTTTCTTGCATCCTTTTCAGCTCTTCTGTTTTTCGCATCTCCCGAAATGTTCTCAATCGCTCTCTCAATAGAAAATTAACGTAGGAGATAGTTAGACCAGGCCAAAGGAGAGATTTTGAACCAAAAGATAGTTTAATTGAATTAGAATCTCCATCTTTCCATTGAGCACTGCCGGATTTTCTATCCACGGCCGTACGCTCCTCGAGAGGACTCCCGTATTTTTGCTGCAATGATTCCTTAAATAATTCGTATTCGATCAAGCCTCCACTATAGGAGTGCATCTTCACTTGAAAGAGTTGATTATCAAAGAAATAGAAATTGATGGTCATGCTTTGTCCCCCTATCGTATCTTTAAAATAAAAACAATCTACCAGTTCATCAGTAGTCCGGGTCCAAAAATCGATCATAGGATGCTTTAAATCAGAAAACTGCTCACTGGGAAAAGCTTTTCTCACTTCTTCCGGTGACATTCCCCACTTAACCGTTCGATACCCCTCAATTGGAGTCTGAATCACGAGAGATACGGGCACACCCACTCTAGTACCCCAAAAGCTTTTGGTCACCGAGGACAGTCCCACTATTACCGAGGATAGTTTCACTCTTAGAGAATAATCACCCTTAAACCTGATGGGAATAACAAAATAGGCAACTCTTCCCCATAGCTCATCCATTTCTTCTCGGGAGAGGTATCCACCAGAGGTGTCAACAACATGATCACTATCGGGAAGCTGAACCATGAGGGTGAGGTCTTTCACAGGTTCGGCAGAGTAAATTCCTATCTCGAGTTCACTGCCCCTACAGCTTATGTTTTTAATTTTTACTTTTTCTAATTTGCTGCGGTAGCTAAAAAATTCATGGGGAGTGGTGAACCATATATCCTCTTTAGCAGCTTTAACAAACTTTTCTACGTCGCTGAACCGGGGAAAGTCATCTGGCTCAGTATGCGTCAGCCACTCATTATATCCATGGATTGCTTTCACTTTTTGGGTGTAGGCCATCATTGTTTTGTAGTCATCCCCTACGTAGATACTGGGATAGGTTTTTCTATATTTGGGATCGGGAACATGGAGATCGGTGGATATGAAGATCGGGGTATTGGCCAGATAACCATAGCCGCGCACGTATCCCATGTTGCGACCAGCGGTAAACACCCTGAGGTTGGTGTCCTTGGAGATTTTGGCGGCTATGAATTTAAGTACCCTCCAATCGTGTATATATCCAGGAGGTTTCATAGTCCAGCAATTTCCCTGAGCCGTATGTTCAGAAATAGCCCGAGCCTGGCCCACTATGGCATCATAAAGTTCCTCATCAGACAAACTATCCCAGGGAGCATGTCTCGAACCGTGATCAGCTATTTCCAGCAATCCTGCGTCAACAAGGCTATCCAGGTAATCATAGCGAGGCTTGTTCACCTCTTTACGTAGACTCCAGTAAAATGTCAAAGGAACCTCTAGAGAACTGATAAACTTAAACATCTCCTCCCAGGGATAACCGTCATCGGTAGTTATGGCCGTAGCCGCTAACTTGCCTCCGGGACATAAGGCAGGACTGATAAATTTCCCTCTTATTGACAGCTCTCGATAAATAAGAGTTTCGATCCACCTGAAGGTTGACCAGTAACCCCATCCATGAGCATACCACATCTCAATGGGAGTAACCGTCTCCACCGTATATACGGCTCCACTACCCACCTTTCTCCTGGCCACGGCTACACCCTGATCCTGCCCCTGCTCATCATACCACTTTGCCAGAATTTCGGCGCCTCCGATTAACCTGAGATCGTCGATATGCAAAGTAGTCAGATGAGAAGAACTATCCTTTACCCTGAAAGTTATACTCTGCACCTTTTTCATGTCTATTGGCATGGGAGATATAGCATCGAAGGCGCGGTCGAAGGGAATCAAGACCTTATACCATCGGCCCTGCTCCACCCTGGTGATTTTCTGATCACGGAGTTTATATTCTCCCCAGTTTCCGTCCTCATCGTACAATCGAACCGCCACCTCTTCATCCAGGCTGATATCGGAGTCATATTTAAAGTAAAAATGAAGCCAACTACTAGCAGTAAAATCTAGTGAGGGAAAGGTATAGTTTGCCGTAGCAGTGTTTCCTCCGGCAATCTGGCCACTAATTTTGAGGCTTCCCTCACCACTTTGGAAATCAGCAGAATCTACAGTCAAGCAAAAAAATCTCTCTAATTTCCACCCAGTGGTATCTTCACAATCGGTAAGTTTTATATGGTGATTCCCACCCGCATATAGTTTATTGGTATTTATCCCTGCTCTTCCTTTTAGTTTAAAGAGCAAGGTTCCATCGCTTGTCCTTATGCTCCAATTCTTGGGGACATAAATGAGCCTTCTTCGGGTAATTCCGGTAAATTCAGCTAAGGGAGAATCGAAGGCTGAAAAAATTCTACTAGTTTCATTAAGATAGCCCGTTCCCCAGGGTCCTAAGCTCACCAAAATTCCCCCTTCTTTAACAAATTGCTGGACAGCAGTTGCTTCTAAATCAGTTACCGCTGGTCTATTGACAATGACGACATGGTACTGCTTGAGAAAATCTATATTTCCCAGAGTTTTGTCATAAGTAACTGACTGTGAACCTCTTACAAGATAGCCTGATAGGCTGTCTGATTTTATGAAATGAATGGGAACCCCAAGAAAGCTGAGCCACCCTTTTGGGGCACGCTGTGCTAATACCTTAATGGCAACGAATGGGGCCATGGGTGGCGATTCAGCTATTTCTTCTGATAGAACCTCTGGTGAGCTTAAATATAAAAAAAGACACCAGGTAAATATTAGCATCAAAATTTTTCCCGTACCCCCTTCTCTTTCGGAGCAGGATTTTATCATCTTACCATGACCAGCCTTTAGTATTTCTGATCTCCAATACATATCTTCCTCACCTAATTTTTCTTCCCTATCAATCGTTACCAAGCCTTACCCGGAGAACCGGTTTGCCTCACAATCTCGATGGTTCCTTGGGATTGAGGTAATTTTATTACCAAGAGGCAAGAAGTATAACTCCGCTCATTTCCCTCACTCAGAGAAAGCCCATCCAAACGAATACCGATTGGCTTTTTTCTCTTTAATTTTAATACCAGTTCCTTTGACGAGGCATATGATCCAGCGCTCAGCGGTCCGTCTTGCCCAGAACATCTCCGCATCGCTGCTAATTGTGCCATAGTTTACCTTTTCGCTAGCGTAGCTGGCCCCATTCCAGTCGGTGTAGGTTGGGGGAGCTTTTTTCTGGAGCTTCGGTCAACCACAAGGCAAGCTCCCATTTTATTTTGTCGAATTTCTTATCTTTTCTAGTCCAAAAACTGGCCTTCGAATTATGCTCCATTCAGGTAATACAGGTCTTTCCGATAGGAGAAAGTCAGGGAGGATAATTTACAATTTTCTTCTTGCTTCTTCCAGTTTCTCTTGCTGTTCGTAGAATCGCACCATCTCAATTATATGGGCAGCCAATCCCTGGCTGTAGCAGACGATTACCGGGGCACGCAAGAGATCATCGCTGACCCTCAATTTAATAGTGTTGCCCCTTACATCCTGCCACTGAGCACCACCTAGAGTGCCTGCTTTTACATATGGTTTAATAGGGTCTCCGTATTTGGCTGTCAGATACTTCAGTAACTCGTCTAAAAAACGATACTGGTATCCACCAGCACCCCAAAAATCCAACCTCACTTGGAAAAGGCGGTTGGTGAAGAAATAGAAGGTAACCAGAGCTACCTGGTTAAATAATCGATGCTGATGATGAAAAGCGTATATTAATTTATCTACTGGAACGATTATAACACCTGCCCAGTAGTGCTCCAGAGGAGAAAAATCTCGATCAGCAAAAATGCTTTTCACCTCTTCTGGAGACATTCCCCATCGGGCTCCTTCATATCCATCTATAGGAGAAGCCCAACCCAACGATGCCCCTCCCCCAAAAAAGGTCACAAAAAGAACCACTATCTTCCATTCTTTTAAGTTAATTTTCGGGAGAACCATATGTTTTTCCTCACTTTCTATCTTCTTCGTCTCATCTCCCTTAACAGTAACACAAATCAGCTTCCATAAAGTATTATAGCTTCTTTTGCATTTCTTCTCGTCTGAGCTTTTCTCTTTGCTTTCGAGTCTCACTAAGTTCGTTCTCCCGAGCCGTATCAATATAAGAAATTGTAACGCCTGGAAAAAGCAGAGATTTAGGATTAAAAGATAGTTGAATTACGTTAAGTCCATCGCCCAGCCAGAGACTCATCGCCAACCTATTATTTGGCTCAACCTTCTCTTGAACAGGCTTTCCATACTTTTCCTTCAGGAGTTCACTTATTATCTGATAAAAGGGGAAATCTCCCGCCCGCCGATATACTTTTACCTGAAATAGTTGATTTTTAAAAAAGTAAAAATTGATAGTCACCTTTTTATGGAGAATCTGGTCCTCAAAACAAAAGAAATCAATCAGTTCATCAGTGGCACCGGACGAAAAGTCAATCACTGGATGTCCAAAATCAGAAAATTCCTCCTCGGGAAAGGCCTCCGTTACCCAGTTGTGAGATATTCCCCATTTCGCCAGGCGGTAACCCTTAACGTTGAGTCTTTCTCTTTGGAGTTCGCGAGCTGCTCCGAGGACAGTCAATCCTCTTTCTTCAGCAATAATTTTAAGAGTCAGTCGTTCAATCTTATTTGTGGCTTGCTGGTCCTCCTTGGCAAGATCAAGGCTCAGGGCTTTCTGGCATCGATAGATTTCTTCAGGACGGATTGGGGTACACCCGTAGAGGAGACGAAGGTTATGCTTTATCTCGTCCTCAGCTACATTCTCTTCTAAGGCATTCCTAACCAATGCGTACGCTTTAACATACGCAGTTTTGATGGTTTGGACGTACGATTTCCATTCTTGTGACCAAGCTGGACCACCATATTCTAAAAGGAACCCTAGAATTAGATAAACCATGATCTTTTTCATTTTACCCTTCTTTAATAAAGATTTTATAAATAAAAAGTTAAAAAACGTGGGAACTTTTGGTAAAGGCTGTCTCACTTTCATACAACTTAGCTTTTTTGAAAGCCTATCTTTAGCAATATTATCATCACCAAATAACTTTGTCAAAAACAAAAATACTTAGCGACTTCTTGACTTTTCAAGACTGGATGCTATCTTATACTGTCATTACACAGAGAATCATAAGGAATTCAGGTAATTAACGGTCGGTGGTCGTAAAAGAAGGAGGTAAAGCCAATGAAAAAAGGTTTATGGGTAAAAGGAGCTGTTCTTCCGCTCATTATAGTGGTAATACTCTCGGGGAATGTTTTCGCAGCTCAGGAGGATCATGAGAAGATTTTAAGACTCAAAGATCAAATCGTACAGATTCAGAATGAAGGTAAGCTGGGCATGAGAAACGTAAATCTCTACTCTAAAGTCATCACCTTAGGCGCCTACGTACCACTACCGGAAGCTAAGATTGAAGTGGACAAAAAGTATTATATCTATTATGAACCAACTAACTGGTTCACTAGAACCGGAGAAGGAAGATATGAAATTTGGCTCGAACAGGAAGTACTCATTCTCGATGTTCGAGGAAACGTATTGTGGGAGTCGCTAAGGGCTCCAATTGCGCACTTTAACACAGCTACCCCTGTGTTGGACGTGTATGTAGTTAATGATTTATCTGTAACAGCTGCACCGCTGGGAAAGTATACGTATAAGATCGTACTGCACGATGAATTTAAAGAGGAGAGTGTGACAGAAACCGTGGATTTTGAGGTGGTTAAGTAGATCCTTTTTTACCACATTTTTTGGATTGACCTTGCCCTAAAGATTCTCTAATGATACAAATACAGAAAGAGAGGATTAAAGAAAGAAGTGCCGAACGAGGTTCTTGAAGACCCGAGAGTTTGACGGGCATTTAACGGGTATTAGTTTTCCTGGGAGAAGCTTCCCGGAGAATAGCTAAATGTTATTAATTGCCATAATTGTGCCTTTGTTTATTGCCTGGTGGGTAGCCTCTGATGCTAAGAAAAGAGGCTATACTCGGGGTCAAATTATCGGCTGGTTCCTGGGAGTCTGG
>JAUWXE010000054.1 GCA_030616535.1 Candidatus Aerophobota bacterium | reverse complement strand
CCCCCTTTTACCGGTAGTAGAATCCCACCCAAAAGGTTTACCCAAAGATTATCCGGCGAAGCTTGAAGCTTACTGGAATGAGGTAAACCTCCGTCTGGACGATCTGGGAAGCAAGGTTGGAAAGATTGCCAAGATATATCATGAGTTGATCGATGAGGAAGGAGAAAAGGGCCTTAAGAGAATTAAGAAGTTAAATGGCAAGAGTTACAGGATTGCCAAAAGATATGTGGACAAAGGTGCTGAACTTCAAGCCACAGAAGATATGAATCTGGTCAGGGAGAGCATGGACTGGATTAGATGTCTAGCCGCAGATCTTCAGAGTGAGAAAGCCCTCAGTAAAGTCTCCCAATTTTATGTAGAGGTCATGCAAAAAAGAGATGAGTTCATTGCCAAAAAGATAAATGAAACACTCAAAGAAAATGAAAGCGGGATTATCTTTATCAGAGAGAACAATAACATTAAATTTCCCTCGGATATAGAAATTTTTCGAGTGCATCCTCCCGTCCTTGATGATATTCGCCGACATCTTCGGGACTCTTACTCAAAATCTTAAATGACTTTCTACTCTACCCGGGTGAATAAATAAACTCCTCCTGCCAAAAAGATCAAGTTAGGAGCCCAGGCAGCTAAGAAAGGAGAGACGAGCCCATTTTCTCCCAGGGTTTTAAGGAAAGCCATTGCCTCATAATAAGCAAAGCTTATGAGAAGACCAAGGGCAAAGCTGGCCCCTCTTCCCCCTCTTCTCAAGACCAATCCCACTGGAATGCCCAAAAAAAGAAGAATAAAATTGGTAAAGGGATAAGAAATCTTAAAGTTTAGTTCTGTCTCCAAATCAAGGGTCTTGAATCCGCTTTTGCGGTATTCATTTATGTACCTTTGCAGTTCCGCTATATTCATTTTCTCGGGGGGAAAATATTTTCTGCTGAAGTAACTAGGTTTTTTATCAAGATGGAGAGTCTTTTCCTCAAACGGCACCCCTTCCATCTTCTCATTTAATCGGTATTTTATTCCCTGGTAGAAGATCCATTCCTTACCTGTCCATTTTCCTTCCTTGGCCAAAATAAAGAAACCAGGAGTTGACTTTTCGTATATGAGTATATTTTCCATCCTTCCCGCCTCAGGATTAAATGATCTTATGTAAAATAAGTAGGAAGGGGGAACATGAATAAAGATGTTCTTTTGTACCTCTTTTCGTGGAGGACCCAAAAAGTTTTCCTGCTTAAGCTTCTCAGCAATCAAATTTGCTTTGAAGATTAAAGTCTGGTCTGCGAAAATTACCACAAAGCCAATGATAAGGCCTATGGTTAGAAGAGGAAGGGCGGTTCTTTTGAAGGATATTCCAGCAATTTGTGTAGCCTGAATCTGATAAGTTCCAGCTAAGTGGGTAATGAGAAAGAGGGTCGAGATGATGACCGCCATCGGACTAAGGAAGCTGAATAGATAAGGGATCTGTAAAAAGTAATATTGAATTACATTCCAAATTTTAGCTTCTTTTTTTAAGTTATGTATAGAGGTAAAAAAATCGGTAAGAAGAAAAATTGCGATAAAAAAAAGAATAAAAACGAAATATAGTCTTAAGTATTCTTTGCTCAATAATTTGTCCAGGATTCTCATAAGAGTCTTTATGCCTCGGTATACCTCGTGCTTAACCAGATGCCAGCTGCACTTAACAATATGTTGGGTAGCCACATAGCAAGATAAGGGGGCAAAAGTCCTCCCCTTCCTAAAAACCTTCCTGTTAGAAAGAGGACATAATATGCTACAACTATAACGAGGCTTATTCCCAGATTGATAGATTTTTCTTCCCGTTTTATCTTAATTGCCAGCGGAACAGCAATCAGACCCATTAAGAAAGTAGCCAGAGGGATGGCGATTCGACCGTGAAAATTAACAGCTAGCTTCCTTATTTTCTCTTCATCGGGTTTAGGCTTAGTTTTTTCCGAGTTCAATTTCTGACCTATTTCCCACAGGCTCAACTCGCTGGTACTTTTTTTCACTGCCGCTTCCTCTGGAACTTGGGGGGTCAGATAAATCATCTGAGAGTCAAATCTTCCTCTTCGATAGATTCGGTAATTATTTCCAAAACGATAGAAGGTTACTTTTCTCAGTTTTAAGATCTCTTCTTCGAATTTTCCCTGCTGGGCCAGAGTAATTTGGGGAAAGATATAGTTTACTTCGGAGGGAAATTCATAAAGAACAATTTCCTGCATCTGGTAATTTTTTCGGTTAATGTGATAAGTGTAAAGTTTTCTCTCTTTAAGACTGGTAATTATTCTTTCTTTAACCTGAATGGTAGGTCTTTGAAGGATTATCTTTCGGTACGTCTTTTTATAATGTTGGTTGCACCAGGGGGTAAGAGAGAAAGAAAATAAAAGGGATCCCAAAGTTAAGAAAAAGGCGAACGATAGCAGTGGTCCCGCTATATGGAATAAACTTATCCCTGAGCTCCTCATAGCAATTATCTCTCCATCAGCGCTGAGCCGTCCAAAGCTAAGTAGACTGGCGAATAAAAGTGACACGGGAATGACAATGTCAAAGAAGGAGGGGATCTTAAACAACACCAGCTTGCCTACTTCTGCCAGGGGAGCATTTTCAATGAAGATGAGCTCGGTCAGATCAAATATGATGCCAATGAACAGTATGAAGTTAAAGAAGATGAATCCAAAAATAAAAGTATTACCAATCTCTTTTAGAATATAGCGGTTCAGTATCTTCATCTTTTTAATACTATATTATTTTCTCCGGTTGGCAAGAATCTTTTCTGGGGTTTCTTTTATTAATCTTTCTCTGTAAGCTATCCAAAGTTGACATAGCAACTGACAATTAATATAGTATGAGGCGTAGACAATCTTTCTTCCTTTAGACACCAGTCCGAGGAGAAAAAATGGGATGGAGAAAATTGCTGTTTTAACCAGTGGAGGGGACTGTCCGGGAATGAATGCTGGCATTCGCGCCGTGGTGAGAAAGGCTTGCCACCAAGGCTTGAAAGTAGTGGGTATAAGGAGGGGGTTTGAGGGTCTTATGGAAAGAGATGTAGTGAGTATGGATTCTTCTTCGGTAAGTGGGATCATCCATCAAGGGGGTACCGTACTTAAAACCGCAAGGAGTTCTTTTTTTAAGACCGGGGAGGGTCAGAAAATAGCTTCTGAAGCTATTAAAGAATTAGGTATTGAAGGACTTGTCGTCATGGGAGGAGAAGGATCGTTTCGCGGAGCCTACGCTCTGGATAAAGATTGGAACATTCCCTGTGTGGGTGTTCCGGCAACTATCGATAACGATATTGCCGGGAGTGACCTCACTATTGGATTTATGAGTGCCGTTAATGTTGCCCTGGAAGGGATAGACAGGATAAGAGATACGGCAACCGCTTTTGATAGGCTTTTCCTTATAGAAGTAATGGGAAGAACCTCCGGATTCATTGCCTTGTGGGCGGGATTGGCCGGAGGGGTGGAAGTAATACTTATTCCTGAAATAAAGACCGATTTGAATGAAGTATGTCGGAAGTTAAAAGAAGGACGCCGGCGCGGAAAAACCAGCAGTATTATGGTGGTCGCAGAAGGAGATGAGGCAGGGGGAGCTTTTGAAATCGGAGAAAAAATTAGAGAGAAGATTGGTTATGAGATCCGAGTAGTTGTTCTAGGACACCTGCAAAGGGGTGGCTCTCCTACAGCTCTGGACAGAATTCTGGCAACCAGATTGGGTTCAGCAGCAGTAGGTCTTCTCATTAAGGGAGAGCGAGGTAAGATGGTAGGTATGGTCTCCAATCAGATTAAGGTCTTTCCTCTGGAATATGCCTGGAAGGGAGAGAAAAAGATCGATCTTAGTTTTTACGACTTATCCCAGGTTATGGCTACTTGATATATGAAGGTAAATTTAATCTCTTTGGGGTGTCCCAAGAACCTGGTAGATAGTGAGGTGATGCTGGGAAGATTAGGAGAAAGGGGTTATTCTTTTACCTCTTTGCCAGAAGAGGCAGATGTGGTGGTGGTTAATACGTGCTCTTTTATTGATAAAGCAAGAAGGGAAGCTAATAGAGTGATATCGCAGATTGCCTCACAAAAAAGGCCCTCCCAGAAACTCATCATCTGCGGCTGTCTTCCTCAACTTGAGGGAAGAAGTCTTTTTCGCAAGTACCCTCAGGTTGATGCCTTGCTGGGAAGCTCTGACTTTCACAGGATAGATAAAGTCCTTACCGATCTTTTTAAGGGTAAAGAGTGTCTCTATTCAGTCAATGAGCCTTGCTTTCTTTACAGCTCAAGTTTTCCACGACTTTTGACTACCCCTCCTTCTTATGCTTACCTTAAGATAGCTGAAGGTTGCTCTAATCGCTGTTCTTACTGTCTTGTTCCTCGTTTGCGAGGAAAATATCGGAGTAGACCGGTGGAAGATGTTCTTAGAGAGGCAAAAGCTCTGGCCAATTTAGATGTCCGAGAGCTGATTCTGATCGCCCAGGATATCACCTTTTATGGCGGGGACCTTGGCCAAAGATCGTCTCTTTTGTTATTACTGGAAGGACTGGAGAAGATAGAAAAGATCCAATGGATTCGGCTTCTCTACACTCACCCTGAACACTTTACTTCTTCACTTATACAGGCAATAGCAAACTCAGAGAAGATTTGTAAGTACATCGACCTTCCTCTGCAACATACCCATGACGAGATCCTCGCCTCAATGAGACGCCCTAAATTCGAGATAGCGGAAAGGCTGATAGAGAATTTAAGAGAAAAAATTCCCGAGATTGCCTTACGTACCAGCCTTATGGTTGGCTTTCCCGGAGAAAAGGCTAAGCATTTTAATAAACTCTTGAAGGATGTGGAAAGGTTAAAATTTGACTGGCTGGGAGCATTCACCTATTCCCCTGAAAAAGGGACTCCGGCCTATTCTATCAGCCCCAAAATATCATCCCAAGTTAAAAAGAAAAGATATAGAGAACTTATGGGACTCCAGCAGTCGATAACCCTGGAGCTCAACCAAGAAAGGGTCAATAAAACCTATCCTCTTCTGGTAGATAAGGAAAAAGAGGGACATTGCCAGTTTCAGGCTCCTGAGATTGATGGGAAGACTTTTCTTCAGGAAAAACATGGAGCGGGCGAGATCTTTCTGGCAAGGATTTTGGCGGTGGAAAACTTTTATGATTTGATAGGAAAGAAGGTGTAATGGCTTTAGAGTTTACTTTTCCTTAATTACGCTGCCAAGCCACCCTAGATAATAAGATAAATTTGAGTGGTTGCCAATAAACTTAGCTTTTTTAAGTGTGAATATCAACCCACGAGGGACACACCTGTAGTAAAGTAAAAGGGGACCACCCCTGCTAAAAATTGTTATTAGGGGATAGACACCTTTTTAAGCTCCTGGATGAATCTTTAATCTCTGAAAACCCTTGTCCTGAACCTATTAGAAGAAAGGGGGGAAAAGTAATAACGGTCCGAGAAAAACATCACCAGAGAAGAAATAGCGATCAGGCAGAAACTAATAATAAATACGGATCTTATATCTATCCAATGCATCAGGATCACTCCCAGAAAGGGAGCAATGATACCTCTTAATCCCATAAGAGTAAAATCTATACCCTGGTAGGTAGGAACATCTCTGCTTTTGGCTCTTCTGGTAATGAAATGAACCCGTGCTAGCTCCCCTGCTCCCAGGGTAAACCCAGATATGATACTGGCAGGAACAATATACCAGATACTGGGGGCAAAAAAGTAGCAAAGGGGAATAAAGCTTACCAGGAAAAAACTCAGAGCCAGGGAACGACAAGCACCCTTTTTATCAATATAATGGCCCCAAAAGAAATAGGAAAATATAAGGAAAATTGAGGAAAGACTGACCAACTTTCCCATAGAAGTATTGGATATCCTCAAGTAGTCAACGAGAAAAATAGGATAGAGAGGCATGACCATAAGGTTAGCAAAACCTTGAATAAAGAAGATCATCAGAAATAAAGCAAAAGGCCTGTCTTTCTTGAATACTTCCAGAATCTCCTTGGGCAAAATTCCCTGCTTTTTTCTCTGCCGCTTCATATTCTCTTTCTTTACTTTAATCCTACCAAAGGAAGCCACGGAAAGAACACCAAATATAGCGCCCAGGGGGAATATATAACGGTAGCTAAAATGATCGAGAAGAAAACCTCCCAGATAAGAAGCGAATACAGCTACTATAGCCATTTCCATTCTCACATAACCCATAGCCCTGCCGCGAAAATCATCAGAGTAAATCTCCTTCATAATTCCTACGTAAGCAGGACTCCCCGCCTGTTCCAGTAAGGAGTTGAGAAAGACAAGAAGAATGAAAATCCAGGGGTTGATAGCCAAAAAAGCAAATAAGATAACTGCTCTTGCCAATAACTTTACTTTCACAAAAAAATCCATTTGACTAACTGCAGCATCGGAAAGGCGTGCCCAATAGAGAGTGAATAGGGCTCCCAGGAAAGGGGCACAGCTAATGAGTGCCATTTGAAAAGAATTAGCCCCCAATCTCCTGGCTACTACCGGAAAAAAGTTTGCCGAAAAACCAGCAAAAAAAGCAAGGGCAAGAGCACCTAAAGAGTCGTAATAATAGGACTCCCGCATAAAAAAAGGTATTCTTCGATTAAAAAACAACTTTGATCTCCCGGTCGGCATTCCATCTTTCGATACTTATCCCAGAACCTCGTGAATCTCTTTCAGTTTCTCTATAATCTTTATCTTCTGCGGGCACTGTTCTTCACAGCGGCTACATTCTGTGCAGGCATCTGCTTGGTGTCTTTCATCTTTATCACCTGACTCGAGGAGGCCCACCCCGATGTTTTGATACTGCTTAGAAGCGTATTCTTTTAGCCCATATACGGCGTAGTAGTTCATCAACTGGAAGATATCTGGAATAGCTACATTATTGGGACATGACTGGCAGTATCCGCACATATTACACGGTATTTCTTCCTTTTTCTTTCTTTCTTCTATGAAGTTTTGGATTGCCTGAAGTTCTTCTTTAGTTAAGGGCTCGGATAAGCTTGCTGCTCTCGCATTTTCCTCCACCATTTCCATATTCTCCATACCTGAGAGAGCGACGGATACATTTCGATTGGCAAGAACAAATCTTAAGGCTAGTTCTGGAGTAGTTTTAACATTACAGGGGAGTATTTCCTTGAGGATGCCTGAAACAGCAAGGCGTCCACCTCCCACAGGTCCCATAACTG
>JAUWXE010000013.1 GCA_030616535.1 Candidatus Aerophobota bacterium | reverse complement strand
TTGACAAATCTGAATATAGGGTTACGGTGGTTACTGAAGATCCCGGGTTTTCCCTACTCGAAAAAGACAATCATCTGCAGACATTTGGATTAGCTAAAAAAGATGACTTATGTGATTAAGAAATTAGATGCGCATAGCAAACTAAAGACACTGGGGGAGGTGGCCAGATTTGATGTCTGTGGCTTCCCCTCAGTGTTTTCTGGTAAGAACAAAAAGTTTCAGCGGTTTAAGTTTATTTATCCTGCGGTAGGAAAGAAAGGCCGCTGTATTCGATTGTTTAAGGTCTTACAAAGTAATGTCTGCGAAGGAAATTGCTTTTATTGTAGTAATAGAAAGGATAGGAATTTTCAAAGGATTAGCTTTACCCCTGATGAACTTGCTAAACTATTTTTTCAATATTATTCAAAAGGATTAGTGGACGGGCTTTTCCTTTCCTCAGCCATTAATAGGTCGGCTGATCAGTCAGAGGAAAAAATGCTCAGGACTGTCCAGCTACTTCGCACCAGATATGGTTATCGCGGCTACATTCATTATAAAGTACTGCCTGGTACTGATGAATCAATAATTGATGCAGCTGCTCGGCTTGCTGATCGGCTTTCCATAAACCTTGAGGCACCGAGTGCGAATTATTTAGCTGAGCTTTCACCCAGTAAGAACTATGCCTCAGATTTAGTGGGCGGATTAGAGAAAATTGCCAGAGTCAACCGCCAAAAACCTCTGAAGGCTGGCATAACTACTCAACTGGTGGTGGGAGCAGCTAAGGAGACAGACAGGGAGATATTGAATCTCTCCGGTAGGCTTTACCGGGGTTATAAACTCTGGCGGGTGTATTACAGTGCCTTTATGCCCATTCTGGATACTCCTCTGGAAGAGCTGCCTCCCTGTCCGCCTCTTCGTGAGTACAGGCTCTACCAAGCTGATTTTCTTTTAAGGGGATACGGATTTACACCTCAGGAGCTTGTCTTTGAAAAGAATGGCAACCTGCCGCAAGATCATGATCCTAAACTTGCCTGGGCTCTGAAACATGAGGATAAATTTCCGGTGGAAGTAAATAAGGCTGATTTTCACGAGCTTACGAGGGTGCCAGGGATAGGAAGAATTTCGGCCAGGAGGATTGTGGAGACTCGGAAGCAAGAAAAGTTCACCCGACTTGATCAGTTGAAAAGAACTGGAGCAGTAACTACCCGCGCCCGTAACTTTCTTACTCTGCAAGGTAGATTTTACGGCGGTGGGGAAGTGAAGACCACTCACCACATTAATGAGCAGCTTTTTCTCTGGGAAGAACTATGAATGAAAAAGTTGAGGTAATAAAGTCCCTGGTGAGACAACTGGGGAAGAAATTTTCGGTGAGGTTAGGAATTGATCTTGCCTCTCTTGAAAGTTCGGAGATTTTTAAGTGGTTTTTAGCTTCTATTCTCTTTGGGGCCAGAATATCTGAGACGATCGTAGTGAATACTTACCGGGAGTTTGAAAAAGAGAAAATTTTATCTGTTGAGGCTATTTTAAGAACTGGATGGGATGGATTGGTGAAAATACTGGATAGGGGCGGATACGTGAGATATGATTTTAAAACGGCCACCAAGCTTCTAGAGGTAATGGGAAGTCTCAAGGATAAATATGGAGGAGATCTAAATACTCTGCATGAGGATTCTTTGGATTCAAAAGATCTGGAGAGAAGGATAAAAAATTTAGGCAAAGGAATCGGCGAGGTTACCATGGGAATATTCTTAAGAGAACTTCGAGGACTGTGGGAGAAGGCAGGCCCTCCCTTGTCTCCTTTAGTACTTACCGCCATGAGGAACTTAGCGCTGCTGAACAGAGAAGCCGCCAGTCGGTCAGCTCTGAGGTCACTAAAGTTTTTGTGGGAGAGAAATTTTGTAAGAGGAAGGGATTTTGCTGATCTCGAGGTGGCCTTACTTCGTCTGGGGAAGGATTGGTGCCGCCGAGGTAAATGTAAGGAATGCCGATTAAAGAAATATTGTCCATCAAGCAAAGAGAAAACCCTGAGGTAAAAATTATGGCCCGAGAAAGGGTAGTTGTGGCTATGAGCGGAGGGGTGGATTCATCCACGGCTGCTCTTCTTCTTAAAAAAGAAGGCTACCAAGTTATTGGAATAACTATGCAGATTTGGCCTTCGGACAGGATAGCCAGTGAGGCAGACAAATTGGGTGGTTGCTGTTCTTTGGGGGCGGTAGAGGATGCTCGCCGAGTGGCACAAAAGCTAGACATCCCTTACTATGTAATGAATTTTCGGAAAGTTTTTGCGGAGAGAGTGATTGCCAATTTCTGTGAGGAATATAAAAAAGGTAGGACCCCTAATCCCTGCATTAGATGTAACCAGTACATAAAGTTCACGGCCTTGCTGGAAAGAGCAAAAAAACTGGATGCTCGCTTTATGGCTACTGGCCATTATGCCAGGATTGAGTTCGACAGAACTCGCAGAAGGTATCTTCTTAAGAAAGGTATTGATTCAAAGAAAGATCAATCCTATCTCTTATATGCAATGACTCAGTTTCAGCTAAAGCATACCCTAATGCCTTTAGGAAATCTGACCAAGGAAAGGGTAAGGAGGATAGCACGTGAGGAGGCTTTGCCAGTGGCCGATAAGTCGGAAAGTCAGGAAATCTGTTTCATTCCTGATGATGATTACAGAGAGTTTCTTAAGGGGTGCCTGCCGGGGGCAACAAAGCCGGGGCCTATTCTTGATAGAGAGGGAAAAGTTCTTGGAGAACATCAAGGAATCCTATTTTATACTATTGGACAGCGCAGAGGAATAGGTATGGCCGTGGGTGAGCCTTTGTATGTTCTGTCTATTGATAGAAAGAAAAACGCTATTGTAGTGGGTAAAAATAGCGATGTCTATTCCGATGAATTAGTGGCCACCCGGGTAAATTACGTAGACAGGGAGAAATTGACTGAGCCTACCAGGGTGAAGGTGAAGATAAGATACGGTGCGAGAGAAGCCGAGGCAATAGTTGCTCCTTTAGATAAAGATGAGGTTCAGGTAAAATTTAGAAAGCCCCAGAGGGCTATTACTCCTGGACAGGCAGTTGTATTTTATGATGGGGATGTACTGGTGGGTGGAGGAACCATAGCTAAAAGTGTGAGACGAAATTGATTAAAAACTATCAATTTGCTATGATAAAGGAAAATCTACTCATAAGCCATAGTGATGATTGAGACCGTGAGGAGGTGATGAGAAGTGAAGGAGATAAGAATCGGTAAAGTCTCCAAATATTTCGTTCACCCAGAGGTGGCGGCTATCGAGCTTGAGGAAGTGGTAAAAGTGGGAGATACGATTCACATCAAGGGACACACCACTGATTTTAAACAGGAGATAGAATCTATGGAGATAGAGAATGAGCCAATAAAAGAGGCAAAGCCGGGGGATTCCATAGGTGTCAAAGTCAAGGAAAGGGTTAGGCTCAATGATCTGGTTTATAAAGTGATTGAATGAAAGTTTGCCAGGAGTCCTGTATGTCTTTGAGTGACAAAATATTAGAAGGACTGAACCAGAAGCAGAGAGAAGCAGTCACCTATGGAGAGGGTCCCCTTTTGATTGTGGCCGGGGCGGGAACAGGAAAAACTCAGGTAATCACCAGGCGCATTGCCTGGCTTATTGCTGCCAAAAAGGCAAAACCTGAGGAGATCCTGGCCCTTACCTTTACCGAAAAAGCTGCTGCTGAAATGGAGGAAAGGGTAGATATTCTGGTACCCTATGGATACACTGGAGTTTGGATTGGCACTTTCCATGCCTTTGGTGATAGTGTCTTGAGAGAGAATGCTTTGCAGTTGGGTCTGGTGCCGGACTTACAGGTATTGACCAGACCAGAGCAAATTATTTTCTTTCGTGAGCATCTCTTTGAATTTCCTCTTTCCTATTATCGACCATTGGGTAATCCCACCAGATATATTGAAGCCATGATTACTCTCTTCAGCCGAGCAAAAGATGAGGATGTTATCCCGGAGGAATATCTTGCTTATGCCGAGAAGTTGAAAGAGGAAGCCAACGGGGGGCCCGATGACCCAGAACTTGAAGAAATTGCTACCCAACAGATAGAAATTGCTCGAACTTACAAAAAATATCAGGATTTGCTTGCTCAGCATGGAAAGATTGATTTTGGAGATCAGATAACTCTTCCTCTCAAGCTTTTTCGAACCCATCCGGCGGTGCTCCGTCAATATCAAGACCGCTTTCGCTACATTCTGGTAGATGAGTTTCAGGATACCAATTATACCCAATTCCAGTTGGTTAAGCTCCTGGCCTCCCGAGATCAAAACATCGCCGTGGTAGCGGATGATGATCAATCAATCTACAAATTTAGAGGAGCAGCTATAAGCAATATTTTGGGCTTTATGGATACCTATCCCAAAGCAAAGCAAACGGTTTTAACTGAGAACTATCGCTCCACTCAGGTAATTTTAGATGCTGCCTATCGTCTGATAACCCACAATAATCCGGATCGCCTTGAATTTAAGAATAATGTTGATAAACATCTCAAAGCTCAGGTGAGGAAAGGACTGAGTATAAAACATCTTCACTACGATACACTCTTTAGTGAGGCAGAGGCAGTGGCCAATTTAATTAAAGAAAAGGTAGAAAGAGAAGGTTACAGCTTCCGGGATTTCGCTATTCTGGGGCGGGCAAATAACGATGCGGATCCATTCTTAAGGTCTTTAAATATGGCCGATATACCCTGGTCTTTTTCTGGAAATGAGGGACTTTACTCACGGGAAGAGGTTCGCCTCCTCATTTCTTTCTTAAGAAGCGTTGCCAACTTCAATGACAGTGTTAGCCTTTATTATCTTGCCGCTTCTGAAGTGTATCGGCTTTCGGCTAGAGGTCTTACCTTATGTATGAATTACGCCAGTCGCCGGAATCGCTCACTTTATCATGTCTTTTCCCATCTTTCAGAAATTTTAGAGTTGGGTGAGGAAATCTCGCCGGAAAGTAAAGCCACTATCTCAAGGATAATGAAAGATCTGGAAAAGTATGCTCAATTAGCCATCAAACGGGGTACAGGAGAGGTTCTCTACTCATTCATTATAGATAGTGGTTATCTTAAGCGTCTGACCTCTTTTTCTTCGTCCACTAACGAAGAGAAGGTTAAGAACATAGCCAGGTTCTTCGACATTGTTCGCAGTATCTCCAACGTAATTACTTATGACCGAATCCCCCAGTTTACCAGCTATCTTGATTTGCTCATTGAAGCTGGTGATAACCCTGCTGTAGCTGAAGCTGATACTGAGGCCGATGCGGTGAATGTCCTCACCGTACATAAAGCGAAAGGACTGGAGTTTCCGGTAGTTATCATGGCCAGTCTTGTCTCTCAGAGATTTCCCTGTCATTATCGTCGGGAAAGTATATTCTTGCCCGATCCTCTGATTAAGGATATTCTTCCCAGCGGAGATTTTCACCTGCAGGAAGAGCGACGTCTTTTTTACGTGGGGATGACCCGAGCTAAAAAAGAGCTTTATTTTACCAGTGCCAAAGATTACGGGGGAAAACGACCAAGAAGAGTAAGCCAGTTTGTCCTGGAAGCTCTAGATCTATTCAAGATGGAGGTGAAACCCCAGAAGTCCTCTGCCCTGGAAGTGATAGAGCGAAGTGCCCCAAAGGTGGGGACAGAGCACGAACTATATGAGGCAATCCCGGAAACAGAGATAATAACGGTAAGCTATTTCCAGATAGACGATTATCTCACCTGCCCCTTAAAATATAAGTACGTTCATGTCCTTCGGGTACCTATTCTGCCTCACCATGCTGTGATCTACGGTAAAGCTCTTCATGACGCAGTTCAAGAATATTATCGCCGTAGGCTCACAGGAGTTAGAATTACAGAGGAAGAGCTTCTGGCTTTTTTTGAGAATTCCTGGATGAGCGAAGGATTCCTCACCCGGCAGCATGAAGAACAAAGGCTGGAAGTGGGGCGAAGAACGCTGCGGTCCTTCTATCAAATGGCTGAAGCAGAAAAATATTTGCCTGTCTATGTGGAGAAAGAATTTAATTTTTTACTGGAAAACAATAGAGTTACCGGACGGTGGGATCGTGTGGATATCCGGGATGGAGAAGTTTGTCTCATCGATTTTAAATCTTCCGATATAAGGAAGAAAGAAAAGGCCGATAAAAGGACCAGAGAGAGTCTCCAGTTAGCTATCTACGCATTGGCTTATCAAAAAATCTATGGAAAGATACCCGATCGGGTGGAACTTCACTTTCTGGAATCTGGTCTGGTAGGGACGGCAAGTCTAACCGAGCATAATCTTAATCAGACAGTGGAAAAGATCGGTAAGGCGGCAGCGGGCATTCGTGCCAGACTATACGAGGCCAAGCCAGTTTATCTGGCTTGTAGATATTGTGCTTATGAGAAAGTATGTCCGCATTCTACGGGTAAAAGGTAGTGAAAGGTCAGTATGAATGTATCATCAAGGGATAGATTAATTCTGGCTCTGGATGTGGATAGCCAAGAAAGAGCTAAGGCTATAGTAGAAAAGTTAAGCGAGTTCATGGGGATATTTAAAGTAGGGCCTCGCCTATTTACCCGTTGCGGCCCAAAAATTATAGATCTAATCAAGGAAAGGAATAGCAAGGTTTTTTATGATGCTAAGTTTTATGATATTCCTTCTGTGGTAAAGAAAGCTGCTCAAGCCTCGGCCGAGATGGGAGTAGATATGCTCACCCTCCATACTCTGGGAGGTTCCGAGATGATGAAGGCCGCAGTGGAAGGGATAAGAAGCGAAAATAGTAAAGTTAAAGTATTGGGAGTTACCCTCCTTACTTCCTTAAGTTCCCGAATTTTGAAAGAGGAGCTGGGAATTAAAAAGAATTTAAATGAAGAGATTATTCACTTAGCCGGTCTTGCCAGGAAGGCCGGATTAGACGGGGTAGTTACCTCCGCCTGGGAACTTGAGCAGTTAAGGAGGAACTTTGGGTCAGATTTTATTCTAGTAGTTCCTGGAATAAGACCGCCAGGAAGCGGAAAAAATGAACAAAGAAGAATTTCCACTCCTAAAGAGGCCATAGAAAAAGGAGCTGATTTTCTGGTGGTGGGACGTCCTATCCTGAACTCCAAGGATCCAGTGGAGACAGCCAAAAGGATTCTAAAAGAAATGGAAAGTTAGCCAATGAGATTGCCCAGGACTTTACTTTTCTTAATGGAAAAAAAATTTATATAGTTGTCTTTTACCAAATGAATTAGGGGGTAAGATTGGAAATACTGACAATAATTTTTGGCATGGCAGGAGGATTAGCTTTATTTCTTTACGGTATACATTTGCTTAGCGAAGGTTTACAAAGAGCTGCTGGTGGAAAGTTAAGGTCAATATTGGAAAAGCTAACAAATAAACCAATAAGGGGAGTAGCAACTGGAGCACTTGCAACAGCAGTTATTCAGAGTAGCAGTATCACCACTGTTACACTTATTGGACTAATAAATGTCGGTTTAGTAAACTTGAAGCAAGCTGCTGGAGTGATAATGGGAGCTAACATAGGAACAACGGTTACGGCTCAGTTAATTGCTTTTCACATTGGAAGATATGCACTGCCTATAATTGCCATTGGTACTTTGATATTTTTTACAGCTAGAAAGAAAAAATATCATTGTTTAAGTCAGATATTACTTGGTTTTGGTATATTATTCTTAGGTATGAATTTAATGAGTGAAGGAGTTGAGCCATTGAGCAGTTCTGCATTTTTCTTAGATATGATGGAGAAATTTAGTAAAGTACCTGTACTTGGCGTCGCTGCTGGAGCTATTTTTACCGGGCTTATTCAAAGCAGTAGTGCAACATCTGGTTTAGTAATAGTCATGGGTATGAAAGGTTTACTTAGTTTAAAAGCAGCTATAGCAATTATAATAGGTGCAAATATAGGTACTTGTGTTACAGCTTTAATAGCCTCTATTGGTGCTTCTCCTTCTGCGAAAAGGGCTGCCATAGTACATATTAGCTTTAACGTAAGTGGAGCTTTAATATTTATTCCAATCATATCTCTTTTCTCTTATTTTGTTTCTTTTACTGCTACAGACTTACCAAGGCAAATTGCAAATGCTCATACTTTTTTTAATATTATGACTACCTTAATTATGCTTCCGCTAATGTTCATTCTTGTTTTTATAGCTAAAAAGATAGTCCCTGGAAAAGATTTTTTGGTAGATAGAGGTGTAAAATTTTTAGATGAAAGAATTTTGAAAACGCCTTCTATTGCTTTAGCTCAAGCTGATAAAGAAACAGTAAGAATGGCTGATATGACTGATGATATGCTGAATAAAAGTATTGATGCTTTTATGAAAAATGATAAGAATTTAATAAGAGTTGTGATTAAACAAGAAGAGGTTGTTGATGAGTTATATGAAAACATTGGGAGGTATTTAGCTAAAATACCTGAAAGGAAACTAAGTAGAAAAGGTTATGAAAGTTTAGCAATCTTAAAACATAGCATAAATGATATCGAAAGGGTTGGAGATCATGTTAATAATATTGTTGAATTGGCTGAGCGCAAAATTAAATCAAAATTGGTTTTCTCTGAAGCAGCCCATAGAGAAATAAGCGTAATGTTTGATGAAGCCAAGAGAGTTTACAAAAGTGCTATAAAGACATTAAAAGAAAACGATGAAAGAAGTGCTAAGGTAACTTTAAAGTTAGAGGTTGATATAGATGATAAAGAGAAAAAATTTGAGGCTAATCATATTAGAAGATTAGAAAGAGGTGTATGTCATCCAGCTTCTGGGATTGTTTTTGTAGATACTTTACGTAACTTAGAGAGGATTAGTGATCATTCTAGAAATATTGCTAATTCTGTTATAGTTGGTTTTTAAAGTTGTGGTTTTTATCTTACATATCCCTCCAGGAGAAGGTCTCTTCCCATCTTTTTGACTGAGTTAATTTCTATGAAGGGAGTTTCTTTTAAGAAGTCAACTCCTTTTCCTTCAACCCAGGTCAGGGTTTTTCTTCCTCCTATTATCCGGGGAGCAAGAAAAAGGAAGATCTTGTCCACACTTCTTTTTTCAAAGAAGGACCCAATTACTTCTCCTCCTCCCTCTACTAAAAGATTCATTATTTCAAGTTCGCCTAACTTTTTCAGAACCTCCTCCAGGCTCACCTTTCCATCTTCCTCTCCCATTATGGCTACCTTAATTCCTTTGTTCTTTAATTGCTGGAGCTTATCTTTATCTGACTGTGATGTGGTGAAGACGAAGGTGTCAGCTTTGTCTTGGTCCTGTAAGATGCGCGCCTTAAGAGGAATTCTTAGTGAGCTGTCCAGGACAACGCGAACAAAATTTTTCTTGGAAGGTGGAAGAAGTGAAGGGTTATCGCTAATTATCGTATTCACCCCAACCAGGACGGCATCTACGCGATCTCGCAAGCGATGAGCAAATCGACGTGATTTTTCACTGGTAATCCATTTAGATTCACCCTTATAAGTAGCAATTTTTCCGTCTAAACTAGCCGCTGCCTTTACTATGACAAAGGGAATTCTCCTTTTCATAAATTTAAAAAAAGCTTCATTTACCTTTTCTGCTTCTTCTTCCAAGATCCCAACCTCAGTCTCTATCCCTCCTTTTTGTAACTCCTCGATTCCCTTGCCTGAATTTACTGGATTGGGATCCAGGGTAGCTGCTATTACCTTTTTGATTCCAGCTTTGATTATCTTCTGGGTGCAGGGAGAGGTTTTTCCCCAGTGAGAACAGGGCTCCAGGCTTACATATAAAGTAGCTCCTTTTGCCTTGGTTTTAGCTTTTTCGATAGCCTCTACCTCAGCGTGAGGACCTCCAAAATAGCGATGATATCCCTGAGCAATTACTCTCCCATTTTTTGCGAGTACAGCCCCTACCATAGGATTGGGAGATACTTTTCCTTCCCCCTTTTTCGCTAAAGACAAGGCTAACCTCATCCCTTTTTCTTTCATCTTATTACAGAAGATTCTCTTTAATTAATAACTCAGCGATCTGAATGGTGTTCAAAGCTGCTCCCTTGCGAAGGTTATCAGCTACAATCCAGAGGTTAACCCCATTTTTGATCGATTCGTCTTTTCTAATTCTTCCCACAAAGACCTCATCTTTTCCTGCTGCTTCTAAAGGTAAAGGATATAGATGATGAGCGGAGTTGTCCTGTAGGACGACTCCGGGAGCTCGGGATAAAATCTTCTTTACTTGATTTACGGAGAGTTCTTTTTCCATTTCCACGGTTACTGCTTCGGAGTGGCCGATAAAGACCGGCACCCGGACGCAGGTTGCTGTTACACTGAGATGATCATCCTCCATAATCTTTTTGGTCTCATTGACTAGCTTTAACTCCTCTTCGGTGTAGCCATTGATCAAAAACTCTCCTATATGTGGAAGAAGATTGAAGGCAATTTGATGAGGATAAACCTCCTTTTTAATTTCTTCTCCCTTTAGCCATTGTTGGCTCTGATGCTTAAGTTCCTCGATTGCCTCTCTTCCTGTTCCAGAAACTGCCTGATAGGTGGAAATAACCAATCGTTTAATACGTGTTATTTGATGAAGAGGATTTATAGCTACCACTAACTGAATGGTAGAGCAATTAGGATTTGCAATAATGCCTTGATGACTTTTGAGAGCATCTGGATTCACCTCAGGCACCACCAGAGGGACTCCGGATTCCATCCTGAAAGCACTTGAGTTATCCACTACAACTGAGCCTTTTTTCACAGCTTGGGGAGAGAATTCTTTAGATATTTCCGCTCCCGCTGAGAAGAGAGCTATTTCCACACCTCGAAAAGATAAACCCCTTAGCCTTTCCACCTTCAGATTTTCTCCGCAAAACTTTAAGACTCTGCCTTCTGATCTTTCTGAGGCGATCACTCTAAGATTTCTGAGAGGAAAGCGGCGTTCCTCCAGGATGCGCAGCATCTCTTCTCCTACAGCTCCAGTTGCTCCGACTACCGCGACATTATAATCCTTACTCAAGCATTAGCCTCCTTATGCAGTTCAAATTCTCTGTGAATAGCTCTTACTGCCTTTCTCCCTTCTCTCTTTTTAACCGCACAGGAAATCTTTATCTCTGAGGTGCTTATCATATCAATGTTTATTCCTTCTCTACTCAGAGCAGTGAACATGCGAGCAGCTACCCCCGGGTGAGACTGCATTCCTGCCCCTACTAAGGAAACTTTGGCCATATCTGAATCGTAAATTACTTCCTTAACTTCGATCTTTTGCTTTATCTTTTCCATAACTTCCCTAACGTCGTTCAAATCTCCTTCTTCTACGGTAAAGGAGATATCATTGGTTCCTTCTTTAACACTACTCTGTACGATCATGTCAACATTGATGTTTGCCTCAGCCAATCCTTTAAATATAAACCCAGCCATGCCAGGCTGATCCGGTACCTGTTTGATAGTTACCTTAGCCTCTTTTTCATTAAGGACAATCCCTGAGACGATAAATCGCTCCATAGATTCTTCTTCACTCAATTATTGTTCCCTCCTTTTGGCTAAAGCTGGAACGAATGTTTAATCGAACCCCATATTTTTTGGCCATTTCCACCGCTCGTAGATGGATGACCTGCGCACCCCCACTAGCTAGTTCCAGCATCTCTTCATAGGAGATACGGGGAAGCTTTCTGGCCTGAGGAACTATACGAGGGTCAGCCGTATATACACCTTCCACATCGCTGTAAATCTCACAAAGATCAGCTTTCAAAGCAACTGCCAAGGCTACTGCCGTAGTATCTGAACCTCCTCTGCCTAAGGTAGTAATATCATTTTTGAGAGTAGCTCCCTGGTAGCCAGCTACTACCACGATTTTTCCCTCTTCTAGTTCCTCGAGGACCCTTCTGGTTTCAATTCTTTGAATGCGGGCCCTGGTGTGAGCCTCATCGGTAATTATCCGCACCTGAGGTCCGCTAAAGGCGATGGCAGGCTCTCCCAACCCATGAAGAGCTATGGTTAACAAAGCACAGGAAACCATTTCTCCGCTGGAAAGAAGTAAGTCTAGTTCCCTTTTTTGGGGGTAGTTGCTAATCTGGTAGGCAAGATTAAGTAGCTTGTCGGTAGTATCTCCCATGGCTGAGACAACCGCTACTACTCTTTTTCCTTTCTTTTTAACCCCTACTATTCTTTCAGCAACCGCTTTAATCCTCTCCGGAGAGCTCAGCGAACTCCCCCCATATTTTTGCACTATGAGAGACAATTTCTTCCTCTTCTTAACCTCTAGGCTCCTCTAAAAATGCAGGAATTTTTTCTAGTTGTCCCAGCACATATTCTCTGATCTTTTGCGGAGAGGGGAGAGCCTTGATGAGCTTACCTTCTTTCATTATGGGCTTCAAAAGGGGGACAAATTCCCCTCCACAGCCACATTTCTCTACTGTTTCCTCAGCCGGACGAATTAGGCGAGCACCACAAGAGGAGCACTGCCAGAGTTGTTTTTTCCCGGAACGCTTTCCCTTTTTAGAAAAAGGCTTTCCTTCAATTTCTACAATATCTAATGAAAAATCTATCACTGGAGCATTGCTTATCAAAGTACCTACTCCAAAGCTATCAACTACGCCTCGTAGCTCCTGAATTTTCTTCTCATTGATTCCCCCCGAGACCAGAAGTTTTACCTTCTTAAATCCCCTTAAGTTTAGTTCCCATCTTACCTCTTCTAAGAGTTTCAAAAAATCTCCTCTCCTCGAGGGAGGAGTATCCAATCTCACGCCAAAGAGGTCTTTACCTAGCCCTTCGGCAACTCTCAGGGCTTCGAATTTTTCATCTGCTAAGGTATCTATGAGTGCTACTCGCTTCACTCTGGGTTCGATGACCTCATGGAACATTCGGGTGGCCTCTAAGGTGTCTCCAACCAGCAAAATGAGGGCGTGGGGAATAGTTCCTATGGGCTCTTCTCCTAAATCTTGGGCACTTTTATTTACAGATATCCCATCGCATCCCCCGATGAAAGAGGCCCTGTCTATCATGGGGGTTATTCCGGGATGCATTCTCCTTGCCCCAAAGTGGATGATAGATTTGCCACCGGCGACTTTTTTGCAACGAGCAGCCCGGGTAGCTACTCCCGAAGCCTGACAGATAAGGCCCAGAAGAGGAGTCTCATAGCATGCAAAATCACTGTAATTTCCCTCTATAAAAAAAACAGGTTCAAAGGAATGAAACAGGCTCCCCTCAGGCAAACTCCAGAGATCGATCTTTAGTCCCTTAAGAAGATATACTACCTCATCCAGACCTGCTAGAACTGCCCAGGGATAATTCAAGGGAAGACTCCGTGCCCTTACCTCTGCCGTAACCTTTTTATCTATATGCTTGGCTTTGAGAACCCTTACCGTTCTCTCAAAATAGACATCGGTGATCTTTCCCTTCTTAATATCATCAGAATCAGCAAGGTGGAACACTATTTACCTCACCTGCAACTTTCAATCTCTATTGCTACGTGTACCAAAAAAGACTGGTCTTCTTTACTGCTCCATGCCAACCTTTTATGGAAAAGTTCGTAGGTCTCACAATTTCTGCTTATCATAATAACTACATCTGAAAAGTCAACTATTCTTCTCTAGTTTCCGGTAATCAGGTTCTTTGTGAGAAGGATCGTCAGGCTGCTGTGAATCGGGTTCCACCTTGGTGAAGATGTGAGTGGGAGACTATTAAACATTTCACTTTTTAAGGAAAGCAACTCTTAGGGCTAGTGAACAAAGTGACCAATATTCCAAAACTGGGGGATGGCAAGTGGTTCTATTCATTGACAAACTCCTTTTGTTCTGGTATATTTCCTTTTGAACTCTAATTTGGATTTGAGTTTAATTGGGAACACCAGAGAAGTTAGTGCTAGTTTCGTCGAGTTATTACAATAGCCAAGGAGATGGTAATGTCCGGAATGCATACTGATCGAGTAAGTGAACTGGATAAAAAAATCAGTGAGCTAAGGGGGCATCTTTGAAATAGAGAAAAGAGAATTAAAAATTAAGAGGTTAGAAGAGGAGACCTCCAAGGTAAATTTTTGGCAAAGAGAAAATCGAGCAGAGGTGTCGCAAAAGTTAAGCTACCTAAGGAGTAAAATAGAGGAATGGAGAAAAGTAGAGGATCTTTTGGAGGAAGTTCAAACTTTGGCTCATCTTCTGGAAGAGGAAGAAGATGAGGATCTTGAAGAGGAAATAGAGGCAAAGCTTAATCTCTTAGAAAGAAAATTAGCAGGACTTGAAATAGAGTCCCTTTTAAGAGGGAAAAATGATTCTCTCAATGCTATTTTGTCCATCCACCCAGGAGCGGGAGGAACCGACTCCTGTGATTGGGCAGAGATCTTGCTTCGCATGTACTTGAGTTGGATGGATAAAAAAGGATATCGTGCCAGGGTAGTAGACTGGATAGCCGGGGAGGAAGCAGGAATAAAAACAGCCACGGTAGTAGTAGAAGGAACATTTGCCTATGGTTATCTTAAAGAGGAGGTGGGGATCCACCGATTGGTTCGCTTATCTCCCTTCGATGCTGCCAATCGTCGTCATACTTCCTTTGCTGCAGTGGATGTAATCCCGGAAACTGAGGATCTCGAGGTAGAAATTAAGGATAATGATTTAAAGATCGATGCTTTTCGGGCCAGCGGACCGGGAGGACAACACGTAAATGTTACCGATTCGGCCATCAGAATTACTCATTTACCTACCGGAATAACCGTGCAGTGTCAGGATGAGAGGTCTCAACATAAAAATAAGCTCACGGCCCTGAGGATTCTTAAGGCCCGCCTGTATAATTTTTACGAGCTAGAGGCCGAGAAAGAGTCAAAAAAGAGATATGAAGAAAAAGCTAGGATAGAGTGGGGCAACCAGGTTCGCTCTTATGTTATGCATCCTTACTCCCTGGTAAAAGATCATCGAACTGGCATCCAGACAGCTGATGTAGAAAGGGTGCTTAAAGGTGAGATCGATGAGTTCATAATTGCCTCATTGAGAAAATTAGCTATGCCTGGAAAGTAAATTAAAAGACTGGTTTTAATCACTAAACCCTGAGTAGAGATTACTCATCTGGGGAGGCTAGGATGGGTGGATTTTACATAGGCAGAGAAAGAAAAGCAAGAAAAGCATATGGGTTTGATGAAGTGGCTTTGGTTCCAGGCAGAGTAACTCTTGACCCTAATGATGTAGATGTTAGCTGGAAACTGGGTGACCTAACTTTTACCATACCCATCCTAGCTTCTGCTATGGACGGAGTAGTGGACACAAATTTTGCCATCCAGATGGGCAGACTGGGTGGATTAGCTGTTCTTAACTTAGGGGGTGTTCAAACTCGCTATGAGAATCCAGCTAAAGCGATAGAGGAAATTGTCCATTCCTCCTCGGAGGAAACTGTAGAGATAATTCAAAGAGTCTATCGGGCCCCCATTAAAGAGCAGCTAATTGAGAAGAGAATTAAGGAGATGAAGAAAGCTAAGATCCTGGTAGCTGTCTCTGTCATTCCTCAGCAGGCAGCTCGTTTTGGGCCCATCGCTCAGGAGATAGGAGCAGATGTTTTTGTGGTTCAGGCTACCGTAGCTACAGCCAAGTATTATTCTTCCAGGCGAGAATCCCTTGATTTCAGCAAATTTTGTAGCAAGCTTTCCATCCCGGTAATAGTAGGTAACTGCGTCACCTATGAGACTGCTTATGATCTTATGCAAACCGGCATAGATGCCCTTCTGGTGGGAGTGGGTCCGGGAGCGGCCTGTACTACCAGGGAGGTACTGGGAGTCGGAGTTCCTCAGGTCACCGCTACTATAGACACTGCTGCTGCTAGGGACGAATATTTTAAGAAAACCAGTCGCTATGTTCCCATTATTACCGATGGAGGAATGAGGACCGGTGGCGATATCTGTAAGGCTTTGGCCTCAGGAGCAGATGCAGTAATGATTGGGTCTGCCTTCGCTCGAGCTAAAGAGGCTCCTGGTAAAGGATATCACTGGGGAATGGCTACTTCGGATGAAAACCTACCCCGGGGAGCGAGAGTTCGGGTAGGAACAACGGGAACCTTAAAAGAGATCGTTTATGGTCCGGCCCGGCTAGACGATGGTTCTCAAAATCTTGTCTGGGCAATAAGAACCTGTATGGGTTAT
>JAUWXE010000038.1 GCA_030616535.1 Candidatus Aerophobota bacterium | reverse complement strand
GGATATCCTCCCTTAAGGATGACCAGGGACGAAGAAAAGCTGCTACTAGATTTCAAGGATCAGCTTGCCCACTACCGACGCTATGCCGACAGACGATTTTACAAAGGGGGCGAGTATGTCAATTTTGTTGAAGCTTTGGCCCAGAGGCGGGCCGCCCAATGCTTTGCTACCGATAAAAATCCCCATGCTCCTATAAAGGTTGGGGCTGATCAAATATTTGTCAATGCACAACCTCTCTCGGGGGCAGCGGCTAACAACTCTGTCTATGAGGCTTTTGTTGAACCTGGTGATACGGTTATGGGCATGGCTTTAGCCCATGGGGGTCATCTAACCCACGGCAGCCAGTTCAATCGATCTGGCAAACGCTATCATATCGTTTCCTATGAAGTTGATAGAGTAACAGAAAAGTTGGATTACGAAGCGATCAAGAGGTTGGCCATCGAGCATAAACCAAAAATGATCATTGCCGGCTATACCTCCTATCCCTGGGCCCCTGACTGGCAGAAGTTCAGAGAGATTGCCGATACGGTGGGAGCCGTGCTCTTTGCTGATATTGCTCATCCCGCAGGACTGGTGATTGCTGGGCAATATCCGAGTCCAGTTGGTTATGCTGATGTCATCACCTTAACTACCCATAAGACCCTTTGCGGCCCTCGTGGGGCAGTTATTTTGACCACCGATGAGGAAAAGGCCCAAAGAATAGATAATGCTGTCTTTCCTGGCGAGCAGGGTGGCCCTCACGTTAACAAGTTTGCCGCTATGGCCGTGGCTTTTAAGATTGCCCAGACAGAGAAGTTTAAAAAACTTCAAGAAAAAATTGTGGAAAATGCTAAAGCATTAGATTCCTCTCTCAAGAGGCGAGGCCTAAAGATAGCCTATGGAGGAACCAATACTCACCTTTTAGTAATAGATCTAAAGGCTGTCAAAACCAGAACCGGCTTTCCTCTAAAGGGTGAAATCGCCGCTCGCATCCTGGATCTTTGCGGCCTGGTGGTCAACAAGAACACTATCCCTGGTGATGAGACAGCCGCCGACGCCAGCGGCATCCGCCTGGGAACCCCCTGGATTACTCAGCGAGGACTAGGAAAAGAGGAGATGGAGAAATTAGCCGAACTTATTCACCGGGTGCTCACCAGTATTCAACCCTTTAGCTACATAGGGCTCTCTGGAGATCTTTCCCGAGGAAAGATAGATCTGGAGACTCTTGAAGAAGTGAAGCGAGAGGTAGCCAAGTTGGGCCAGGGAGCAAAGACTGAGATTTCCACCCATAACCGACCTGCTAAGCTGGGTTACCCCCATTACCATTTTCCTGCAAAGCTGTCGGTAAAAGAGACCAGTTTACTTACCCAGCATCAGAAGCTTGGAGCAAAGCTAGTCGAAAATAACGGTTGGAGAATGCCTCTTCATTATCAAAACGAGGCCGAAGAACTTAAAGCAGCCCAGAGGATGGCTGCCATTTTCGATCTGGGCGACATGGGACTACTCAAGGTAAGCGGAGAAAGGGCAAAGCCATTTCTTCAAGAGGTATCTACCAGTAATTTAGCCAAGCTTAAGCCTGGAGAGCTTCTGCATTCTTTTCTTCTGGATGGGCGAGCTCAACTTATCGATGAGGTTTCTATTCTCTACTTAGATTCCGATACTGGGGGTAGAGACCATTATTTGATAGTCACTAATCCGTCCCGTACTCAAAAGGTAAAGTCGTGGCTGCGGGGACATTCGGACGGGTATATTACTTTTGATAGTGATGATATATTTGCCAAAATTGAAGGACCAGCAGTAGTGGAGGACTTAAGAGAGACTGTCGAAGAAGGATCACGCAAGACAGGAATAGCTTTGTACGGACCAAACTCTTCCAAGATCCTAAGCAAAATAGATCCTTCTTTAGGGAATCTTAAGAAATTTCATTTCCGGGAAGGAAAGATTAAAGAGATCGAAGGAATCATCTCCCGAACCGATTATACCAGGGATTCTTTAGGATTTGAATTCTATATCCACCCGGATGATGCCGTCAAGCTCTGGAATCTACTTTTAAGGCAAGGGAAAGAGTTCGGCATTAAACCAGCCGGGCTTCTGACCAGAGATCACCTTCGCTCAGAAGCAGGCCTGCCATCCGATGAAAAGCCTACATCTATAACTAACGGGCTTTCTCTATATAAGGCCCACCCCTCTTATTTTCATCTATCAAAACCCTATTTTATCGGACAAAAGATTATTAATAAGGTACTTGGATTTTCAGTGGTGAAAGAGGAGTTTCAATATAAGGAAGAGAAAGGAAAGTTGAGGCAAACTCCTCTACATCAGGAGCATTTGAAACTAAGTGCCAACTTTGTTACCTTTGCCGGTTGGAAGATGCCGGTTTGTTATACCAGTATTAGCGAGGAGCACAGGGCGGTAAGAGAGGCAGCCGGGCTTTTTGATGTGACCCATATGGGAGTGATAGAAATTGCAGGTGAGCACGCTGCCAGTTTCTTAGATACAGTTTCTACCAACTATGTGCGCTGGTTGAAAGACGGGCAATCTCAGTATGGTTACTTTCTCGATCCCGATGGTAATATCCTGGATGATGTGATGATCTACCGCCGCCGTCGCGATCGATATATGATGGTGGTCAATGCTGTTAATGAGAAAAAAATCTGGGCCTGGCTAAATGCTGTCAATTCCAAAAAATTCCTTATAGATCGAGACTACCCCCATAAAGAAGTTGAAGGAAAGGCGCTTCTCAGGAATTTAAAGAGCAGTTCATCAGGAAAGGATCAAAGAGTTGATCTGGCTCTCCAGGGCCCTCATTCATTGTCCATATTACAGAAATTGGCAAAAGAGAGAGAGCTAGAAAGAAAATTAGCCAGGATGGCCAAAAATGAATTTATAGAAGTTAAGCTCGCCGGAATAGAGATGATAGTTTCCCGCAGCGGTTATACCGGCGAAGATATTGGCTATGAGCTTTATTTACATCCTGAAAATGCTACTCTCATTTGGAATCTGCTTTTAAAAGAAGGCAAAGAGTTGGGCATCAAACCCTCTGGTCTGGGAGCCCGAGATTCAACCTGGATTGAAGCTGGTTTACCTTTATATGGACATGAGGTAGCTGGCAAATACGGTATTACCCCTACTGAGGCTGGCTATGGGGCATTTGTTAAACTCCACAAACCTTACTTTATCGGGAAAAAGCGCCTTTTGGAAAGGCAAGCCCAGAGGAAAATGGAGATTATTCGTTTTAAGATGAAATCCAAAGGCGTTAGAATGATAAAATCAGAAGATCCCATCGTGGATGAAAAAGGTCGATATATGGGCAGAGTCACCAGCTGTGCCCTGGTGGAAGGAACTCAAGTTGGATTAGCCTATGTTGATAGAAATTTCACTGAGGAAGGAAAGAAAATCGGAATATTTATTCTTCCGCGGAAGGAAAAAATTCCTCCAGAGAGATCTAAAGACGAACTGACTATCGGTGATAAAGTGCTTCTTCATGAAGAGACTATAGTTTTAAGCCGTTTTCCTGAAGAGAACAGTAAGATATAGAATTAAGTAAAGAAAGCATGGCTAGATTGGAGAAGTTGATAGCAGGATAGGTATGAGTTTAAGAGTAGAAGAAAAAGAGGTGAGGTGTATCCTAAAATAGTAAAAGGGAGCTGTTAAATGCCAATTATTGATTCTAAGACAGGAAAAGTAAAAAGGAACTATACAATGGAAGAATTGATAGAGAAAACCAGGGAAATGAGAGCTTATAACATGGTTAGTCTCACCGCCGCTTCCTCAGGACATACTGGGGGGACCCTCTCAATTATGGACATTGCCGCAGCCTTATATCTTAAAAAAATAAGACACGATCCACAAAATCCCAATTGGGAAGATAGGGACAGAGTTTTCTGGTCCACCGGTCACAAAGCTCCA
Source organism: Candidatus Aerophobota bacterium (assembly GCA_030616535.1). Lineage (GTDB taxonomy): Bacteria > Aerophobota > Aerophobia > Aerophobales > AE-B3A > AE-B3B. Next base: position 5,466 of record JAUWXE010000038.1, on the reverse strand, counting down.
GCTCTTTATGTGGCTTTGGGTGAAGCCGGTTATTTTCCAGTAAAAGAGGCGGTAAAATTAAGAAAATTATGGTCTGGCTTTGAAGGTCATCCCAATAGATTAAAACTACCAGGAGTTGAGCTTTCGGCTGGATCTTTGGGACAGGGTCTGGGTGTGGCAGTAGGCTGTGCGCTTAATGCTAAATTAGAGGGGAAAAACTACCGAGTATATTCTCTTAACGGAGATGGCGAACTTGATGAGGGTTCTATCTGGGAGGCCATAATGTGTGCTGCTCATTATAAATTAGACAACCTGGTCTCTATTGTGGACAGAAATGGCCTGCAAATTGATGGTCCTACAGAGGAAATTATGAGATTGGAATCTCTTGTTGATAAATGGAGAGCCTTTGGATGGAACGCTATTGAAATAGATGGTCATAATATGAAAGAGATCCTGGATGCCCTTGATGAAGCTGAGAAGGTGAAAGGAGAACCAACAGTAATAATTGCTAAAACAACCAAAGGAAAAGGTGTTTCCTACGCTGAGGATATAGTAGGTTATCACGGTATAGCTCCCAAAGACGGAAGATCAGGGAAAGAGTCATTGGACACGGCCTTGGAGGACATAGGAGATCCTTCCTTTACTAAAGAGAAAGTAGATAAACTACTAAAAATTGCTGATGATTATCAAAAGGAAGTAAATAAAAAGATAGAAGCCTCCATGCCTCGATTTGCTAGAGGTTATTGGTGGAATTCATCCTATACAATGAAAGTTGAGATGGATGCTACCCGAAATGGCTTTGGTAGGGCTATAGAAAAATTAGGCAGTGATGAAAGAGTGGTTGCATTAGGGGCTGATATTACAAATTCAATAAGGATGAATAAGTTCTATGCCCAACATCCTGAGAGAAAAAAGAGGTTCTTCAGCATGGGTATAGCTGAAGCTAATATGGCTCTGGTAGCCTCTGGTTTAGCCAAGGAGGGGAAAATACCATTCATTGGCTCTTATGGAGTTTTCGTAACCGGTAGAAATTGGGATCAACTAAGGACTACGGTATGCTATAATAACTTCAATGTAAAAATTGCCGATGCTCACGGTGGTATTTCGGTGGGACAAGATGGAGCTACCCATCAAGCATTGGAGGAAATTACCAATATCTGCTATTTACCTAATATGCATATGGCCATCCCTTGTGATTCGATGGAGACCGAAAAGGCGACCGAATGTATGGCTTTTATTGAGGGACCGGCGGTGGTTAGGTATGCACGGGAAGCAACTCCCCTGGTGACCGCCAAGGATACTCCCTATAAGTTTGGTTTAGCGAATATAATAAGATACCGAGGCGAGAAGAAAAACTTCATAGAGGCATTTGAGGTAAAGCTTTCCCCTGATTATGAATCAGGAAATGAAGATTTAAGTATAATTGCTTGCGGGCCTATGGTGCCAGAGGCAATGAGGGCAGCTTATATTTTAAAAGAAGAATATGGAATCGAAGTAAGAATACTAAACGTCCATACAGTTAAGCCCATTGATAAGAAGGCAATTGTAAAAGCAGCCGAAGAAACAGGTATCATAATAACGGCCGAGGAACACCAGGTTGGTGGTTTTGGAAATATTGTAGCCGGAGTCATAGGACAGGGTAAGAGATACGAGGCACCTTTGTTAATGGATATGGTGGGAGTCCAGGATAAGTTTGGTGAATCCGGAGCACCCTGGGAGTTGATGAAAATATTTGGATTAACGGCTGAGCACATGGCAAAAAGAGCTAAAAAATTATACGACCGAAAGAATGGAGAATAGAGTGTATCCAGAAGATTTAAAGTATAGCGAGACTCACGAGTGGGTAAGGATCGATAAGGGTTTTGCTACTGTCGGCATTACAGATTTTGCCACAAAAAAGCTTACTGACCTTGTCTATGTAGAGCTCCCCTCGATAGGGAAAAGGGTTACCAAGGGTGCCTCTTTTGGAGTTGTAGAGTCAGTTAAGGCCGTCTCTGATCTATACTCACCGGTAAGTGGAATCGTGGTCAAAGTAAATGAGAAATTATCTAAAGAACCAGAGATAATAACTCAAGACCCCTACGGTAAAGGGTGGATGATTAAGGTAAAGATAGAGGATCAAACTGAACTAGATACTTTGATGGATTCAGAAGAATATAAGGAGCTAGTGAAGAAGGAGAAAAAAGAGTGACTTCCTATATTCCCAATACCGAAGAAGACCAAAAGGAAATGTTAAAAGAGATAGGAGTTAAATTCATAGAAGAGCTATTTAATAGTATCCCTCAAAATTTAAGATTAAAAACTGACCTCAATCTTCCCTCATCACTCTCCGAGATGGAATTAGTTAATGAGCTTAAGGGTCTATCCGGGAAAAACGCCAATTTAGATGAATATGTCTCTTTTTTAGGAGCGGGAAGCTACGATCATTTTATCCCGGCCCTGGTTGATCATCTCTCCGATAGGTCTGAATTTTATACCTCTTACACTCCCTATCAGGCAGAAGCCAGTCAGGGATTCTTGCAAGCCACTTATGAATATCAAAGCCTTATCTGTCAACTCTTTCGAATGGATATATGCAATGCCTCCCTTTATGAGGGGGCGACAGCCCTGGCTGAGGCAGTTATCCTGGCTCATAGCGTTAATCATGGGACTAAAGTTTTAGTAGCTAAAACTCTTCACCCAGAGTATCGTCAGGTTCTCACCACCTATATAAAGAAAACATTAGATCTATCTATAATAGAGATAGATTACGAGAATGGGGTAACGGATCTTACTAAATTAGAAGAAAAGATAAGTAAAGATGCTAGCTGCGTGGTTATTCAGAATCCTAACTTTTTTGGTTGTTTGGAGAAAGTTAATGAGATAGAAGAAATTACTCACCAGGTTGGTTCTTTATACATTGTCTCGGTGGATCCCATATCCTTAGGGCTGCTTATCCCTCCGGGAGACTACAATGCAGATATAGCCGTGGGAGAAGGGCAAGCCCTGGGCTGCAAACTAAATTTCGGAGGACCTTATTTAGGAATTTTTACTTCCAAGAGGAAATTTTTAAGAAAAATGCCGGGGAGAATGGTAGGGGAGACCACTGATAAAAAGGGAAGAAGAGGGTTCGTCTTAACCTTACAAACTAGAGAGCAGCATATACGTAGAGAACGGGCAACCTCCAACATCTGCACCAACCAGGCTCTGAATGCTTTGCGAGCTGCCATATACCTCTCCACCCTGGGAGAGGAAGGACTGGCTCAGGTAGCTAATCTCTGTCTGCAAAAATCACATTATGCCGCTAAGAGAATTTACCAAATTCCTGGATTTGAGCCCACCTTTACTAGCCCCTTCTTTAAAGAATTCGCTGTAAGATGTTCCATCTCACCTCATAAGATAAATAAATTGCTCTGGAATAATAAGATCCTGGGGGGATTTGATCTGGGAAGATCTTACCCGGAATTAGAGAATTCCTTATTATTCTCGGTAACTGAAAAGCGAACCAGAGAGGAGATCGATAAACTCACCCTGCTTTTGGGAGATATAGCATGAGAGAGCCTTTAATATTTGAGAAAAGCAGGAGGGGAAGAAGGGGATGTTCACTTCCTGAGTATGACGTAGACGAAGAGAATCTAGAAAAGTTAATTCCTAAAAAATATCTGCGCCAGAGCGGTTTAGGCTTGCCTCAGGTAAGTGAGCCCGATGTGGTTCGTCATTTCGTGCGGCTTTCTCAGCAAAATATGGGGGTAGACACAAATTTTTATCCTTTAGGATCCTGCACTATGAAATACAACCCAAAGGTAAATGAAGGTATAGCCAATCTGCCTGGCTTTACCAGAGTTCATCCCTATCAGCCCCAGGTTGGTGTCCAGGGAACCTTGCGGGTGCTTTATGAAATGGAAAAGCTTTTATGTGAGATATCCGGAATGGATAGTGTATCACTACAGCCAGCCGCGGGAGCTCATGGTGAGCTTACCAGTTTAATGATGATAAAGGCTTACTATGAGGATAAAAAAGAGCATCGAGATACCGTTCTCGTACCAGACTCTGCCCATGGGACCAATCCCTCCAGTTCCCATCTCTGTGGATTTCGAGTAATAGAGGTAAAATCAAATAAAGATGGAGAGATAGATTTAAATGACCTAATGGGTAAGATGAGCAAAAGAGTGGCTGCTTTAATGCTCACCCTTCCCAACACCCTGGGTCTATTTGAGAGGAATATCCTCGAGGTTAGCAAGATTATCCATGATAAAGGAGGCTTTCTTTACCTTGACGGGGCCAACCTCAATGCCCTCTTAGGAATAGTTAAACCATCTGATTTGGGGATAGATATAATGCACTTTAATCTCCACAAGACTTTTTCCACCCCTCACGGGGGAGGAGGTCCCGGTTCAGGACCGGTAGGAGTAAAAGGGAGGCTCGCTGTCTATTTACCAGTACCCACGATAAAAAAAGATAAGAAGGGTTATTATCTTAACTATGGTAGAGCCAAGTCTATAGGAAAGGTTAGATCTTTTTACGGGAATATCGAGGTAATCATAAAAGCATACTGTTATCTGAGATCTTTGGGAAAAGAAGGATTAAAGAAGATAAGCCATAATGCTGTCTTAAATGCCAATTACCTCATGAAAAGACTAAAGAAGTATTTTTATCTTCCTTATAATCAACCCTGTATGCATGAGTTTGTCCTCTCGGCAGTAGATGGAAAGATGAAGGATGTAAGAGCCCTGGACATTGCTAAACGTCTTTTGGACTTCGGCTTTCATCCTCCTACCATATATTTTCCCTTAATCGTGAAAGAAGCCTTGATGATTGAGCCTACCGAGACCGAGTCCAAGGAAACCCTGGATGCCTTTGTATCTTCTATGATTCAAATTAGAAAAGAGATAAAAGAGGATCCCTCTGTAATTAGGCAAGCCCCTCATAATTTATCTATTGGCCGGTTGGATGAAGTAAAGGCGGCTAAAGAGCTAAAGTTAAGATGGGAAGAAAAAGAGAGTGGCGATTGATTGAGTCTGGCTATCTAGATGCCTATACCAACATGGCCATAGACGAGGCTATATTCACCCTGAGAGAGAAACTGGGTCCTCCTGCTACCCTTCGATTCTATGGCTGGAAGCCAGCGGCCATCTCCATCGGTTACTTTCAAAAGATAGAAGATCTTTCCTTGCAAAGACATAAAAGACAAAAACTAATCATTGTCAGGCGCCTTACCGGAGGAGGCGCCATATTGCATAGAAATGAGATAACCTATGCTTTAGCTTGTTCTACCCATGAATTTCCTGCCTTTAGGGATATTAAAAAAACGCAGCAGTTCGTCCACGAGGCTATAATCCTCGGTCTACAAAATCTGGGGATAAATGCCGAGTTAGAAAGAAAACAAACCAAAAAACCTGACCCCTATTTCTGTTTTGTCAGTCCCTCAAAGAACGATGTGGTTGAAGACGGAAGAAAAATTGTGGGAAGCGCTCAAAGAAGAAAAAATAGAGCCTTTTTTCAACATGG
>JAUWXE010000078.1 GCA_030616535.1 Candidatus Aerophobota bacterium | reverse complement strand
CAGCTTTGAAATCATCTAAATCCTTAATCAGGTGTCGATTAACCTCCTTTATCACATCTCCCGGGCTGAGTCCCACCCGAGCTGCTGGACTATCCTCTTTTACCTCGGTAATTGCTACCCCTTCCTCATCTTCTCCGATGTCGTACTTTTGCCTCAAATCCGGAGTAAAACCATAAACCACTATTCCTAGAAGTTTTTCCTCCACCGCTTCTTCTTTTGCTGGAGTTATTTCTTCAGGCTTCTCGGTAGGAGTGATGATAATCTCCATCTTTTTTCCATCTCGGATGATAGTCAAGGTTATGGGCTTTCCAATTTCGGCCTTGAGAACCTCACTTTGTAGTTCAAGAGGAGAGCTAATCTCTTTTCCATTCACTTTCTCTACCACATCCCCGGTCTGAACTCCTGCTTTTTCAGCCGGACTGTCCTTGATCACATCGGCCACTAAGACTCCTTTTTCAACTCCAAATTTTTTAGCTAACTCTTCGGTAAGCTCCGGTTGCATATAGATCCCTATCCAGGGCCAGGCGATCTTTCCATATTTGACGATACTCTCCAGGATGCGCTTGGCCTTATTAATAGGAATGGCAAAGCCTATGCCAATGGAGCCTCCCGAAGGACTGAGGATGGCAGTGTTAATTCCGATGACCTCTCCCCAGATGTTTACCAAAGAACCGCCACTATTTCCCGGATTGATGGAAGCATCGGTCTGGATAAGATCGCCGTAGGTTCTTACCTCCCTACGTCCCGCTCGAATAGCTCTTCCCGTAGCACTAATTACTCCCACCGTCACGGTAGGCTCATATTTTTTGTTAAGTTGAGAGAGTGCGTAGCCATAGGGGTTACCCAGAGCAATGGCCCACTGCCCTACCTTAACCCTTTCAGAATCACCTAAAGTCACCACCGGAAGATCGTTTCCTTTAATCTTGAGCACAGCTATGTCTGATTCTTTATCGGTCTCCACGATCTCTGCCTTTAAGTTTCGACCATCGGGTAGGGTAACTCTAATCTTGTCCTTATCTACTTCATGGATAACGTGTTCATTAGTTAAGATAAAACCGTCTTTGTTTATAATCATCCCTGAGCCAAGTCCTTTCTGCTTGAATTCTCTTTCCGGGAAACGCTCCTTAAAAAAACGCCTGAAGAAATCTTCGAATTCTTCAAAGGGGTCCCCGAAAAACCTCTCTCTTTCTCTAAAACCTGAAAAATCAACCGTTTTTTCGGTGCTGATACTGACTACCGCCGGACTTACCACCTCTACCACCTTGATTATCCTTCCCTGAAGACTATCAGGATCGATGGGATGAGGTTCTACACTTTCTTGATAAAGAGGACCCTTTAGTCCTTTGAGGCCAATGGCCGGCAAGGGATAAACCAATGAAACTAAACCTATTCCCACCGCCACCAAAGTCCCCAGAAGAACTATCCAGACAAAAAAAGCAAATCTTGAATCCTTAGGTTTAGATATATACTTTAACATATGCGCCTCCTGTAAACTTAATATTTTAATTTAGATTCGTAAGTACAGATTAAGCATGGCTTACAAAAATCACTTTGTGGTTTAGCTTTGACAATTCGGGCAAAAGTAAGTTCCTCTTCCCGATACTTCTATCCTTTTTAAGGTTGTTCCACACTTAAAACAAGGCTTCCCTTCTCTACCGTAAACCTCTAGCTGTGACTTGAAACTCCCTTTTTTCCCTTCCAGATCAACATATGCATCAACTGAAGAACCTCGATAAGATATAGCCTTCTTTAGGATCTGCCGCAGATTCTTATAAAGTTTTTCCACTTCCCCATCAGCTAGACTGGAAGGACTCCTTTCTGGATGAATCTGTGATAGAAAAAGGGCCTCTTGAGAGTAAATATTGCCGATTCCAGCCATAAATTCCTGATCCATTAAAAGGCTTTTAATCTTACCCTTTTTTCCTTTTAGAAGTTCCCTAAATTTAGCCACGGTAAAGTCCTCTTCTAAAGGCTCCGGTCCCAGATTGTCAAGGGCAGGAATCCTTTGAAACTCTCTATCCGGGATTAACCACATTCCCCCAAAACCTCGGACGTCAGTAAAGTTAAGCTGGGTATGATCTTGAAAAATAAAAACTACCCGGGTATAGTCTAATTCTTCTCCTTTTTTAGAATAGATTAGCCGACCGGTTAGCTTAAGATGGATAATGAGGCTGTCTTCCGAGTCCAGTCCCAACAGGAGAAATTTTCCTTTACGCTCCACGCTGGTAAAAACTTTACCCTCCATCCGGCGAATAAACTCAGTAGAAGAGGGGAGCTTCACAGATTTCTCATTTTTTATGATTACCCTCTCTATCTTTTTTCCCTTCATCTTTTTCTCAAGATCTCGCTTGATGGTTTCCACCTCGGGCATTTCAGGCATTAACGGCCTCCTTTGAAACATCGGTTTCCTTAACGGCCTCATCACCGGAAAATAACGCTTTTTTTGCCACTATGCTCATAGTTCTCATCCTTATGGGAAACATCATCCTCCCAACCAGGCCATTATACAAAAAGAAGGAGAAAATGCAAACAGAGCGAAAAAGAAAAATTTAGTTATAATACCTTTAAGGAAACGGTCTTATAATGCTAAGTCTCTAAATAGCTCATAGCCTCTCACCTCTCACGTTTCACTTAATCCTTAATCCTGCTTTTACTTGACTGATTGTTTTATCTTAATGAGTTCTTTTCTTGGTACATCACCTTTTAAATTAAAGGTTTTCCCTCTTTTTCTCCAAACCAGAGGATGCGCTCCTTTAAAGTATCCTTCTAATTTGATGTTTGCGGGCATCTGGAAAAGACAAATTACCCCTAAACCGTTGGTATAGGTCAGCTTTACAGCTCTTCCTTTAAAGAGTAAAACTGCCTCCTGAAACTCGTAATCGGGAGGAAGATAATGCGGGGAAGATACCGGGAATTTTATTTTTCTCCTCAAATCTTTCAGATTAAGAAAACGTTCTTGGGAAAAAACCTTCTTTCTTGATCTTCGAGGGAAATCCCGGTAGAGCCTCTCTTTAGAAAACCGCCTATCAAAATGAATCTCAGTAAAAAAAGAAGAAGAAATCAGTTCTCCCTGCCAATTATAGTCTTCTTCCTTGAGAGGAAGATAGGTTTTTTTATCTATCCAGACCTTTCGCCGACGATTGTCAGGATGCTTGGGAAATAAGGAAATCACATAGACAGGCCGACCCGTGATATAATCATCAAGAAGTCGTGAGATCTTGTAATTAATTAATCTTAAATTCAAACTTTTTCTTTTAATTTCCCTTGCTTCCGGAGAATTCAAAGAGAGGGAAAATTTGAATTTGTTTGAACCCCGAATATGCCATATGTGGAACTTACCATCATCTAAAGTAACCAATCCCTTAACTCTGGAAGGAGCTAAGGTGGCAGTGTAGGTAAAATCCGGCTTCTGGTGGATGATTCTGGTGGTAATGATGTACTTTCTTCCTGGCAAGCGAAACTCTGTTTTCTGGATACCCTCAAAATCAAGTTGAAACTGAGCTTCCAGGGAACGTTTTAAAATTTCTTTTGGTTCTATAGCTAAAAGCGGAGAAGCTATGCCCCCTGAAAGGATAACTAAAACGAGGAGGCACGGTAGAAGTTTTTGGGGCGCTTTCTTTGAATTCATACAACTTCCTTTCTTCTCATTTTATCTCGAGAAAGGCCGGCAAAGCCAATTCCCCGGCAAAAGAGTTCATTTGTTGTGAACGCAGGTATTCCTCTTCAAACACCTTGATATTCACCTCATAGCTGATCGACGAGCGCCATATATAAAAGGACACCGATAAAAGCAGCACTGCACTAACGGCAATGGCTATCTTTCCAACTCTGGGAAAAGATAATTGCCAAACATATCTCCATCCTAGCAGTTTTTTCTTTAAAATTGGCTTCTTTTGAGAAAGCCGCTCGGATAGGCGCTCATAAAATCCAGGCCCGGGTTTCTCAGGTGGGATACTTTGAACTAATCGGTGAAGCCTGTCTAGCTGTTTAAATTGATTAAAACAGGCCTGGCAACTCTTTAAATGCTTTTCGATCTTTAATCTTTCCCTGTAACTGACTTCATTATCTAGGCAAGAAGAAAGCTTCTTTTTCCACTTTTTGCAACTCATGGGCACCTCCTGAATCAAAATTACTATACTGCGCCATTTAAATACGGCTCTATTTTTCTGCGAAGCTGTTCTCTGGCCCGAGAAAGCCTCGACTTTATCGTACCTCTGGAGCACTGAAACACTCTGGCCAATTCTTCGTATGAGAGCTCTTCAAACTCTCGCAAGACAAAAGTGCTCTTGAGAACCTCTGAAAGAGAGTTAATAGCAGATTTTATCTTTTCTGCCATTTCTCTATTTTGAAGAATTTTCCAAGGAGAAAGCGACTCATCGGCCAATTCTATTTCCCCAGGATCATCACCATGTTCTGAAGGATTAGCAAGAGAGAAGATCTTGGCTGGCTCATTTTTTCTCTTTCTTTTGGCGCTAAGGCACACATTAATGGTAAGACGGTAGAGCCAGGTATAAAATCTAGATTTTCCTTTAAAGCGATGGAGAAAACGATACACCCTGAGAAAAACCTCCTGAGAAAGATCCTCTGCCTCCTCTTTATTGCCAACTATTCCGTATACGATATGGTAAACCCGATCCTGATATCTTTCCACCAGCATTTTAAAACTTTCTTCATCTCCGGCTCCAAATCTTTCTACTAACTCTTCATCGGAATATTGCATTAATTATGCCTTCTCATCTTAGCTAACATTTAAAAAAACGGGTGTTTTCCGTAAAGGAAAAAACCGCTTTAATTATAGCATTTTATTTTCTTGAGGGGAAGGCTGACTTTTTCCTTCATTTATTTAATAAGGAGAAGGTCTATAAGGAAAATTTTGTCCTTTGCTTTTCAATAGATTAGACTCCGGGAGAAAGGAAATGTTCCCATTTTATCATTTTAAGAGGAATAAATTTTATCAAATCTTTCGGGCACCCAGAATAGAGCTGCTCGGAAATCCACTTCCCTGGCAGGAATTGAAAAATTGACAAATACTCAAAATCTGCTATAATAAAGCGTCTTGTGATGAGGGATTAAGCAAGGTAGGGAAAAAGATGAGATAGATGCCAAGAAAGAGTGCAAAGAGAAAGACAAGAACAAAAGAAAGAGTAAGTATCTTTGTGGATGGCGCCGGTATGTTTTATGCTCAACGGGATAACAAATGGCACATCGATTACAAAAGAGTTTATCAGTACTTTGCCAGAGGTAAAGAGCTCGCTGGAGCTTATTACTTTACAGGAACTCCACATTTTGAAGACACAAAGAGAATTAGAGCCTATAGAAGGTTTAAAAAAGCCTTGATTTACATGGGCTATACTGTGATTGACAAAGAGGTCAAAGTCATTATAGATCGACAGACCAAGGAGAAGATAATAAAGGGTAATCTGGATGTCGAGATTACTTTACATATGATAACCTCTATGGATAGCTATGACGAGGCTGTG
>JAUWXE010000121.1 GCA_030616535.1 Candidatus Aerophobota bacterium | reverse complement strand
ACGTCTTTGGAGGGATAGCCCTCATTGCCGACAAGTCCTTTAAAATAGGGGACTTTATCAAACTAGAAAGTGGGGAGGTGGGAGAAGTTATCGACATCGGTTTAAGGTCAACCCGGATAAAATCGTTTGATGAAGGAAACGAGATCATCGTTCCTAACAATAGCCTGGTAACCAGTAAGATCACCAATTATGGCCGTCCCTTAGTTAATTTGAAGATAGTAGTAAAGATAGGAGTAGCCTATGGCTCGGATGTAAAAAAAACCAGGCAAGTCCTTCTGGATTGTGCCAAGAAGATAGACGAAGTCCAGGGGGATCCTGCTCCCCGGGTTTATTTTATGGAGATGGCCGACTTTTCCCTTAATTTTAGAGTAGTTTTCTGGATCGCCGATTTTAGGCAAAGATTCGATATTAGGGACAGGTTTGTCTCCCTGGCTTATGAGGAACTACAATCCAAAGGAATAAAGATTCCCTTCCCCACCAGGACAATTCATATAGAAAAATAAAGGAAAGATAATCCATTGATAAGAACACTGGTTGCCCCGGTAAAGTATGTTCAAGGAAGAAATGTTCTCAATGAGGCAGGAGAACATATCGAACCTCTGGGTAAGAAGCTGATGATACTTGCCAGTGAGAGGGTTACCCACATTATCAAGGACACACTTTTAGCAAGCCTACAGCGCACCAATCTTGATTTCGAATTCGAGAAATTCAAGGGAGAATGCTCTCGTAAAGAAATAGAGCGGGTAAGTGAGGTTCTCAAAAAGGAAGGCTTTAATGTTATTGCCGGAGCTGGAGGTGGTAAGACTCTGGATACGGCAAAGGCAAGTGCCTATGGAGCTGGGATCCCGGTCGTTATTTTGCCAACCATTGCTTCTACTGATGCTCCAACAAGTGCCATAGCCGTGGTTTATACTGCCGAAGGAGAATTTGAGGAATATCGCTTTTTTCCTCGAAATCCTGATCTGGTATTGGTGGATACTCTAATAATAGCCCAGGCGCCGGTTAGATTCTTCGTCTCCGGAATGGGTGATGCTCTGGCTACCTGGTTTGAAGCTGATACGGTGAATATAGCAGGAGCCCAGAACATGGCCGGGGGTCATCCAACCTCAGCAGCCTTAAGAATAGCTAAACTCTGCTATGAAAACCTATTAAAATATGGTCTATCAGCAAAGTTGGCTGTGGAAAAAAAGGTAGTGACCGAGGCAGTAGAAAAAATTGTGGAGGTCAATACTCTTTTGAGTGGAATTGGCTTTGAAAGTGGAGGATTAGCCGCTGCCCATTCTATCTATGACGGAATGACAGCTTTTAAGGCCTCTCATCGGCTTTATCATGGGGAGAAGGTAGCCTTTGGGCTCATTGTCCAATTGGTTATGGAAAACTGTGACCCGACCCAGATAAATGAGGTTCTGGACTTCTGTATTCAGGTGGGCCTTCCGGTATGCTTTGATGATCTTGGCTTGGGTAAGGTCTCCCGGGACGATTTAGAAAAAGTGGTAAGATTAGCCACGGCTGAAAACGAAACCATTCACAATGAGCCCTTTCCCGTCACAGAAGAGTTAGTCCTTGATGCTCTCCTCACCGCCGATGCTTTAGGAAGCTTTCGAAAAAAGTTAAGGACATCTCCTAATCTTGTATAATTTTGGTGTTTTATGCTCAGCTACTGAGTTTTCTTTTTCGGTCCCACCACCACTATCGTATAGCTCCCGAGGTCAAAATATTTAGCGGCCAAGATTCTAATATCCTCTTTGGTGACGCGATTGATACCCGAAGCATATTGGTTAAAATTCTGATAGCCCAATCCGTATAACTCATCCAAAGCAGACTGAAAAGCCAAAGCCTGGTTAGTCTCCAGACGAATGGCCTGGCTGCCGATTAAATCTTTCTTAGCTCGATTAAGCTCCTCTTCCGATACCTCGCTCATTATTAGCTTTTTTATCTCCTCTAAAAGCCCATCGCTGGCTATTTCTATCTTTTCCGGAGCTGTAGCTATATAAAAGATGTAAGCACCGGGCTCCTCCAGTCCGATAAAGGCAAAACTTCCTACACTATAGGCACGGCCCATCTCGTCTCTAAGACTCTGATAAAGGCGGGAACCCCCGCCGGAAAGGATAGAGGTCATGACCTCAAAGGTGTACCGGTCCTCACTTTTAACATCAATACCCTGGAATCCTATCATACTTATAGCCTGTTTTTTCTCCATATATTTAGCAGCCGTTCTTATCTGGGTCGGCTTTAGTTCCCGGGGAATCTGAGCCACAGGTAGTGGCCGAGGCTCAAAATTAGAGAAAGCCTGCTCCACCTTCTTTACCACCTGGGATGCCTTTACATCTCCATAAACGGCGAGGACCATATTATTAGGAATATAGAACTCATCGTGATATTTAATTAAATCGGTTCTGGTTATCCGGGCTATGCTCGGAGCCGAGCCGATACGCTGAAATCTAAAGGGATGGCGCGTAAATAAGGTTTCTTTAAACAACTTAAAGGTAGCATTAAAAATGTCATCTTCTCCAGCTTTGATCTGAGCTAAGATGATTCTTCTTTCCCGCTCTACTTCCTCGGAAGGGAAGGTGGAGTTCATAATAACATCGGCCAGGATCTGGAGCCCAGTATCAAAGTCTTCCTTTAGTACGCTGACCGAGCTACCGAAACTGTTATTTCCTCCGTAGGTATCAATGGTT
>JAUWXE010000074.1 GCA_030616535.1 Candidatus Aerophobota bacterium | reverse complement strand
TCTGACAGCATCTCTGACTAGCAGGGGCACTAATTCGTTGGAAGTTTTCTGGTCTTTGTATTCCCAGGCGGTGCTTACTTTTTCCTTCAACCCCAATTTTTGATCCATCTGACAAGCTACCCAGAAAGGTGTCATAGGACGAGACCTTCCCACCAACAGGCGTATAGCCGTGGCCAGTCCACAAATTGTAAGCAAAAGAACTGCCCAGTTTAGGGGAAGGGGAACAAATTTATCGAGAATGGAAAGGGCAAGATAAATGGTTAAGCCATAGCAAAGAGAAGTAACGACAGCTTTTACAGTATAAACAGAGCGACATCTTCGGCTAAATTCCCCTACCTTGGCAGTCAGTATTTCTTCAATCTTCATAAAATGGGCTTTTGTTTTAGTCTTTGTAATCTTCTAAGAAAAAGAAAAAAAGCAAAAATGGATACCGCAAGAATGAAGACCAAAAATCGAGGATTTAAGTAAAAGAGCTCTACCTCTGCTGTCCGGGTCAAAAATAGACCCAACCCAAACAAGAAGCTGAATACATTTAAGATGAAGGAGGAAAGGTCGGTACCTGTAAAGCGAAGAAGAAGACCAAAATTGATAAAGGCCGCGACCGGCAGTAACAAGAGAGAGCATGAGACCAAGGCTGACCTAAAGAATACCCCTCCCATGAAATAAGAGAGGATAATAAGGGGCAGGGAGGAAGAAAATATAAGGAGAATCCAGAGAAAAATTCCCCCGATCTTTCCCATAGCTACCTCTGCCGGGGTAAGACTAGTATATTTCAGCCAATCCTCCAGACTTGTACCTCTGGTTGGGGCAGATTTTGCGGCCAATCTTCCACCAAGATGGCTCAGAATGATCATTTGAACATAAGTCAGGACCCAAAAAACCTTCGGTGGCTGAAAGCTCAGAAACCCTCCGCCGGGCCAGCCAAAGAGCACCACCAGAGAAAGCATTACCAGATAGAAAAAAAGGGCTTTAATAAATGCTCGCTCTTGGAGGTAACCTTTTAAGTCATTGACCATAACCAATCCGAAACGCTTCATCTTTTGTTCTATAGTTCAGATTGAGGAATCTTTAAGGGCATTATCAGAAGGCCAGTAAGGCTATTCCGTCCCTGGCCATCGGCCGCTGGTACAACTTGAGGAGACCCCTCAAACCAGGCCAATAACACGCAAAATCTGGTGGTTAGCTCCTTTAAGGGTCCCTCAAAATCCCACATTTGTTGAAATATTTCTCTTCTCAATTTAGCTTCCGAATCAGGACTTCTAAGCATAACTTCCTGGAGGTATTTCGAAGAGGAGAAGGATGAATCTTTCTCTTTTAGATTGAGAGTTAAATCAGTCTCCCCTGAGGGGGCAAGTTCTTTAAGAAAAGCACTGTGACCATCGTACAGGAGCAATAGATCCTGCAAAGAGAAGGAGTTCAAGTTTTTCAAGCTTACGCCTATCACTTCCTTCTGGGCGTTGATCTTTGCCTCGAGAGAGAAAGGCAAGATTGTCTCCGAGCGAAATAAATGAAACGACCACGGGGGAATGAAAGGTGAACTCCAGTGAATCTTTCCGGCCTCGAGATGAACTACTAAATCCCTGAGGAGTCTTGGGTGTCTCGGTGCTAAAAGGGCACTCACAAAAGAATTTTTTTCATTGAACTTAAGTTCTACCGGCCGAGAGGCCGGAGAGAAGAAAACATTATAGCTTTCGGTTCTGGCCAAGAAACCGCCTTGTCTTTGGTAGCATATGCTTACTTGTCTCAGGAGGGTGTTATTCTCTCGTATTTTCAATCCTAATAGATAAGAGATGCCAATAAAGCCTAGTATAGTCAGAGCTAGACTAATCTCGGTGCGGCGAAAAAGCCTTCTGTTTGTGCCCTGCCAGCAGAAAAAGCCCACGAAAAGAAGATAAACCAGCAAAAAAACCACGATTCCTCCCCGTCCCGGCCAAAGCTTGCCTTGCCAGGGAAAGGAACTAGCGGCAATGAAATCCCCAATACCCCAGGAAATAGGCAGAAGGGAATCCTCTTCTTTCAACAAATCAGCCCAAAGATGAGGCAACCCCGACCAGTTCTTAAAGGAAGGTTGAAAGAAGTCAAAGGTCAGGAAGAATACTCTTCCCTGGTCTCTATCTAATCTTATTACCAGGGGGACGTCCCCTTCTTTTATCAAGATATCCCCTTTTTGCCATCGACTGTTCCATACCTCGACTCTTTGAATGCCTCTATCAAAAGCTCCGTATTTATCTTGCAGGGAGGAAAATGAGGACTCAAGATGAATTTTCTCCAGGAACTCAAGGGGGAGTAAATTCAGGAGAAAGGAAGTTTTGAATTTTCCGTAGCCACCTCTGGCGGTAAGGATTAGTGTCCCCCCGGTGGATAGCCATATTTTGATAGCCCGTTGTTGGAAAGAGGTCAGCTCCACGGAGGTTATATCGTCCAGAATTAACGCCCTAATTGCATCATAACCTATCCATTCATTGGGCAGTTCATCGAGATCAGCATAAATCACTCGCCTTATTTTTTGCGTGGCCCGTAGATTCAAAAAGCTAAACCCCGAGTGACTCCGGTTAACCACCAGAATAAATCCATTTTTCTGATAGAAGGGCTCCAACTCAATCTTCTTTTTTATCAGGGTTTTTTCATTAGAGACAAGTAGAACCTCTAAGGAATCGATATTTGATTCTAAAAGTACGTTAATCTGATAAAGCTTCCTCGAGGAAGAGGGAAGGGAGATGGGAAGCGAATAGACGGTTTCGGCGGATGCTTTTTCAAAATATGGTTTCTGGGGAAGTTTAACCATTAGGGTTCCCTTAACGGAAGGTCCCTGATTTTCAAATAGAACCCGCAAAGGCGTCCAGCTCCCAATCCGGTATCGACCCTCGAAGCCCAACTCTAATTTCATCTGAAGAGGCAAAGCCGCTTTGGCCGCAGAGAATAGTAAAAAGGTAGCCATCGTCAAAGCCATCCTGGTAATAATAGCCCTGCCCCTTACCAGAGAGCTAACTTTACTAATTATTAGCAATTTCGTCAGGCACTTTTTGAGACTAGAATCATCTTGCATTCGCCCTATCTAAGAGTTTTCTCTTTTTGAGATTAAACAGAACCTTTTTGAGTTTCTCTGGTGATAGAATAGCAAAAATTGGGAATTTGTTAAATCTATTGGACCCGACTATTTTGTAAGAAAAATTGGGGTGATGGGCACATAGAGAAACAAGCTAACTTACTTAAAGTTCCTTTCAAAAAGATCAAAAAGACAGAAAGGACACCCTGTAAGACCAAGCAGCGTTGATGATTTAATGGAACATATTGGCAATAAAAGAGATGCCTTCCTTATGATGAAGGAATTTTGAGAAAAAGGAATGAAGTCAAGAGGAAGGTGAAATGTCGGCGTTTACTTGACAAAGCTGGGTAAAAATATAAAATGACATCGTAAAGAAATTACTTATTTGAGATAAGGAAAGGAGAGAAATAACATGAATAATGGCAGGCTTAAATTAAAAAGACGATATTATTTGTTCGCGAGAGCTCTGATCTTCATTGTGGCTGTCTTTGTTCTCATCAATCTTTCAATCAATGATTCCCTCCAGGCCAAAGATCCACCTGAAAATCAAAAAGAACTTGTCTCAGCTCTACAGAATGCTATCATCGGAGCTTCCAGTGAGGTGGCCCCAGCGGTGGTAAGCATCAGTACTGTTAGAATCGTAGCCGATTTCTTTTTTAATCCCATTCCTCAGAGAGGGCTAGGCTCCGGGGTAATCTTTGATCAAAAAAATGGATATATCCTCACCAATGAACATGTAATCCACCGGGCAAAAGAGATAAAAGTACTCTTGCCTGATGGGCGAGAGTTTAAAGGTGAACTAATCGGGTCCGACCCCAGAATAGATTTAGCGGTAGTGAAGATCAAGGGTGAAAACCTACCGGTAGCTAAGCTGGGCGATTCCGATCAGCTAAGAGTAGGAGAGTTCTCTATAGCCATAGGAAATGCCCTTGGACTACAGAACACAGTTACCTTTGGCGTAATAAGCGCCACCAATCGCTCAATCAGACCCGAGCCGACTAAGCTACTGGAGGATTTGATTCAGACCGATGCTGCTATCAATCCTGGTAACAGTGGGGGACCCTTAATAAACTTCAGGGGTGAAGTAATTGGTATCAACACGGCCATCATTCCTTATGCTCAGGGGATAGGATTTGCCATACCCATCAATGCGGCTAAGGATATCATTGAGGAACTGATCAAGTATGGCAAGGTCATAAGACCCTGGCTGGGTATCACTTATCTTCCCATCACCCCTCAAATCGTTTCCCGCTTTAACCTTCCCGTGAAATCTGGTCTTTATGTAGCTTCAGTTATATCCAAGAGTCCCGCCGATAAAGCAGGGCTCCAGGCTAAAGATATCATCAGGAAATTCGATACTCAAGAGGTTAAAACATCCCGGGATTTAAAGGCTCTCATCTCCAAGAAAAAAGTAGGAGATCAGGCTACCTTAACCATCTCAAGGGGGAAAGAAACGAAGATTATCCGGGTGACTTTAGGGGAGATGCCGGCCGAATAAAGTAGTGGCAATGCGGCAGGTATGGCAGTGAATATCGACCGTGTCCTCAACTCGACAGGCATAACCTCCGGCAAGAAGAATCACCAGGGGAATTTTCTTTTCTAGGCATTTAGTAATTATCCAGCCATCTCTTTTCTTTAGTCCGGCCTTGGTTAGTTTTTACTGACCCAGCTGATCGTCCCCATAAGGATCGGCTCCTGCTAGATAATAGACAATATCAGGCTCAAAGTCTCGCCAAATTTGCAGGAGAGTGGAGCTTAGTCTGGCTAAATACTCCTCATCCCCGGTAAAATCGGGCAAGCCTATATCCAGATCACTTTTCTCCTTCACTGGATAAAGGTTCTCCTGATGAATAGAAAAGGTAAAAACCGAGCCATCCTCCCGGAAGATAAATGCGGTACCGTTCCCCTGGTGAAGATCACAATCTACAATCAAGGCTCTATCGACATGTTTATCTCTCTTAAGTCTTCTAATGCTCACCGCCACATCATTGATGTAACAGAAACCTTCTCCCCGCGAAGGAAAAGCGTGATGATATCCTCCTCCCAGGTGTATGGCCATTCCTTTTTCCAATGCTTTCTGTGATGCCAGAATGGTTCCTCCAGCAGATAGTTTGTAAGCCTCCACGATCTCCTTGGTCAGAGGAATTTCGGAGAAGGCGGTGCGGGGAGAAAAAGCGAGGCTCTCTAGATCCCTTAGGTATTCTGGGGTGTGGACCAGTAAAAGATCTCTTTTCTCGGGAAAAGTCGGCACAAAGAGGTTAACAGAAGTGATTAATCCTTCCGAAGCTAACCTCTGGTAAACCATACGATATTTTTGCACAGGAAATACATGCTCTCCTAAATTAACGGTGTACTTTTCCGAATACACGAAGGCAGGCTTATTCTTCATTTGTTTTGGAATCAGCAAATCCTCTAGTCTTTTTCTAAAATAGAAAGGCGAACATAATAATCTTAATATTTTAAAAAAGAAAATCAACCCTCTTAACTCACCTGGCTGGAGAAAAAGATGCTAATAACTCGTAAGTTTGACAAGGTAAAAAAATTTAAATAAACTCAGGCTTAAGTTTTTATCCATGAAAACCTCGGAATTTCAAGAATCCTGAAGTGAAGAAATATTAAAAGGGAAAAAGAAACGGCATGGCCAAAGAAATCTCCAGAATGCTTTTAATAATACCTGAGATTAAGGAACTACTTTCTCAAAACAGAAAAGATG
>JAUWXE010000093.1 GCA_030616535.1 Candidatus Aerophobota bacterium | reverse complement strand
GTGGCCGTCTTACAAAATTTGATCTTCAAAAGATTGAGATATGGATTGAGAAGCATAGCGTTGAGGAGGAAAAATTTGACTAACTTTTGGAAACTAATCTTGACTTACCCCGGTTATTCTATAATATCTACTCGGAAGGGACAAAATGGGTGTTTTTAAGAAGGGTAAAAACTGGTACATTGACTATTACGTAAACGGCAGGCGTAAGAGAGAAAAGATAGGACCAAGTAAAAGGCAAGCCCTTATAGTTCTTCAGAAAAGAAAGGTACAAATTGCCGAGGGGAAATTTCTGGATATCCAGAAACATGAGAAGATTAAGTTTGAGGAAATGGGGAAGCTCTTTCTGGAAAACTACTCAAAACCCAACAAAAGATCCTGGAGAAGAGATGAGGAGATTGTGGGCCATTTAACTGGTTTTTTTAAAGGTAGACAGCTTCAGGAGATAGGCCCTCTCGACATCGAAAAATACAAGAGAAAAAGAAGAGAAGAGGTTTCTCCCGCCACGGTGAATAGGGAATTGTCCGGTTTAAGGAACATATACAATCGGGCAATAGAGTGGGAAATGGCGACAAAAAATCCGGTGAGATCAGTCAAGTTTTTCCGGGAAGACGAAGGCAGGCTAAGATTTTTGGAAAAGGAGGAGATAAAAGGGCTTTACGATGTCTGCCCTGATTACCTTAAGTCCATCATTGCCCTTGCTGTCTGCACCGGAATGAGGAGAGGAGAGATCTTGAACCTCAAGTGGCCTGATGTTGACTTTAGGAGGAAAATCATTACAATACTAAAGACCAAGGGCCAGAAAAAAAGAGAGATTCCCATAGGGACTGGACTCTCTCGACTCCTTCTAAAACAGAAAAAGTATCCGGATAACCCCTATGTGTTCTGCTATGAAGATGGCAGGCACATCGGCTCTTTCAGAAGAGCGTTTGGGACAGCCCTAAAGAAAGCAGGGATAAGAGATTTTACTTTTCATGATCTCAGACATACGTTCGCTTCACATCTGGTTATGAGCGGAGTTGATCTTAAAACCGTGCAGGAGATCATGGGTCACGCTAGCTTCACCACAACTCTTCGCTATGCTCATCTTGCCCAGAATCATAAAAGACGGGCCATGGAGATTTTTGACTCCCGGATGGACACTATTTGGACACCAAAGGGGGAAGAAGAGAAAAGCGAAAAATTGTTGTTTCCTGAAATCTTTATAGAGAAAGAGTTTCAGCCAACAGAGCCGTTAGCTCAGCCGGTAGAGCATCGGCCTTTTAAGCCGAGGGTCGCAGGTTCGACTCCTGCACGGCTCACTCGGTCCCCATAGTCTAACGGATAGGACACTGGGTTTTCATCCCAGCGATGGGGGTTCGACTCCCCCTGGGGGCACGCGGGGTTAGCTCAGAGGAAGAGCGCTTGCCTTACAAGCAAGAGGTCGTTGGTTCGAACCCATCACCCCGCACCAAATTCATGCTCTGGGATCAGAAAGTTGTTCAAGTTAGGCGAGTCGAAGGGGTGAGGAGCTGAAAGAAGACCTTTTTCTACTTGTTGAGCTTCAAAAGCTGGACTCAGAGATAGCTAAGAATGAGCAAGGAAAAAAGAAACTTTCTCATCAGATTCGACAACGAGAGATTCAAATCAGTGAACTGGAGAAGAATTTACTAAGTAAACAGGAAGAATTGAAAGAAATAAAGAGAAAGAGGAGAGGAGAAGAAAGAAGGATAGATGAAGTAGATGTGAGGTTGGCCAAACATGAAGAGGAGAAATACAAGGTTAAATCACAGGATGAATTTGCAGCCTTAGAGAAAGAGGTGAGCCGCGTAGAGAGTGAAAAAAGGGAAATAGAGGATCTCCTGTTAGAATTGATGGAGAAGGAGGAAGAACTAACCCAGTTTCTTCCTTCTTTTAAAGTAAAAGCGGAAACAGAAAAGAATAGTCTTGATGGTGAGAGAAAAGTTCTAATCTCCAATTTAAAAAAGCTTACCTCTCAGGGAGAGAAATTCCATGATGAGCGAGAGAAATTGGTTCCTCGATTGAATCCGGTTTTATGGGAGCAGTACGAAAAGCTTCGCCAGCAAAAAGATGGACTAGCTGTGGTGCCCATCAAAGACGGTATCTGCCAGGGCTGTAACGTGAAAGTTCCCCCTTCTTTGATCGGCCGAGTTAAAAGGAGCAAAGAAATCGTATATTGTGAAAATTGCAACCGAATACTCTACAATACCTCATTAAGGAAAGTATAGAGAAAGATGCGAGTATTGTCTTTAGACTTTGGAGATAAAAGTATGGGGTTAGCGGTGAGTGATCCTTCTCAAACCGTAGCCCAAGGAATAGGTCAGATAAAGTGGTCTAAATCTACTCTAAATGAAGGCATAGATCAAATTAAAAAGCTTGCCTCTCAACATAAGGTAAAAAAGATAGTAGTGGGTCTACCCAAGAACATGAAAGGTGAGGAAGGGTGGCAGGCAAAAAAGGTGCGCTCCTTTGTCAGAGATTTATCGGCAAGGATAAGTATTCCCATAATCTTATTTGACGAGAGACTATCCACGGCTGCGGCGGAGAGAGTCCTAAAGGAAGCAAAGGTAAGTTTCTCCAAGAGGAAAAAGGTCCGGGACAAACTGGCTGCTACTGTGATTCTACAAAACTATCTAGATTCTCAGAAATACTTGAAGGGTAACTCTTTAGCCACAGATTCACACAGATAGGTTTAAACACAAAGAGATCAAATAATAAAAGAAAAATATCAGCGTCCATCTGTGGCTGAATAGTTATAAAGAGAACTATTCTAGTTCCATGAAAACTTTAAAAATGCAGAATTTCAAGAAATTATGGTGGAAGAATATATGTGTAATAGTAGTGCTTTTTTTGGTGGTCTGGTTTATCTCTCTGATTTTTTTCCCCTTTTATACCCAGGAATCTGTAGAGATTCTCATTCCTCAAGGAGCGGATTCTTTAAGGATCGCCAGGATTTTATCTCAACACCAGCTTATAAAGAGTCCATTTCTTTTTATACTTCTTTCCAAAATCTTCAACTGGGAAAAAGACCTCAAGGCAGGTAAATACGAGTTAACCTCCCCTAGTCTCATCGAGGTTTTACACCGGTTAAGGAAAGGAGAAATCAAGATCTATCGAGTCACTATCCCCGAGGGGCTTCCCAAATGGGAAGTGGCAAAAATTCTGAGCTCTAAGGGAGTCGTAAAAGAAGATGTCTTTCTCAGGTTAATAGGCAATCCTCAAATTTTCAAGGAAGATTGCAATTTTCCACTGCCTAAAGATAGTCTGGAGGGGTACCTTTATCCCGATACCTATTACTTCACCAGGAATGAGAATCCTCAAGAAGTGGTGAAAAAGTTCCTGGTTCGATTTGAAGAAGTCGTGCGTCTACTCTATGAGAATTGGAGAGAGAAGAATCACTTTTCTCTGGAAGAGGTAATTACTCTGGCTTCGATAGTGGAGAAAGAGGCTCGTGTGAGCTCAGAAAAACCTATTATCGCTGCTGTCTTTTATAATCGCCTCCAGAAAGGATTAAGACTGCGAGCAGATCCTACTGTCAAGTATGCTTTGGGAAATTTCCGGGAGAGGTTGACTCTCAGTGGACTTAAGATCCCCTCGTTTTATAATACCTACCTTTATCATGGGCTTCCACCTGGTCCTATCTGTAGTCCGGGAAAAGATAGCATTTATGCGGTATTATATCCAGCTAAGGTGGACTACCTTTATTTTGTGGCTAAAGGTAATGGAAGTCACCGATTTAGTCAGACTTACGAGCAGCACCTGAAGGCAGTTTACAAGTATCGAAAGGAACAGGTTAATGATTCACTCCCCTAGAGGAGTAGAGGACCTACTTCCTCCGCAAACCCTCCAATATCAATGGATTGAAAAAGAGGCATCTTTGCTTTTTTCCTTGTACGGATATGAGGAAATAAGAATCCCTACTTTTGAACATAGCGAGCTTTTCCTTCGCAGTTTAGGAAAAGAAACCGAGGCAGGCAAACAGATGTATACCTTCAAGGACAAAAAGGGAAGGAGTCTATCCCTACGTCCAGAAGCCACCGCCTCCGTTGTGCGGGCTTATCTACAGCACAAACTGTATGGACACTCTGGCGACTGGAAAGTCTACTATATGGGTCCTATGTTTAGATATGAGAGACCCCAGGCCGCTCGACTTCGGGAATTTCGCCAGATAGGAGTGGAGGCAATAGGGGAAATAAGTCCACAGCTTGACGTGGAAGTTATAGAGATGGGGTCTGAATTCTTTAAAAAAATAGGATTAGCCAATTTTTATATCCAGCTCAATTCCATTGGATGCAGGAGATGCCGCCCAGTTTATGAGAATCGACTCAAGGAATATCTTAAACTCAATCTAACCGACCTTTGTTCTAATTGT
>JAUWXE010000020.1 GCA_030616535.1 Candidatus Aerophobota bacterium | reverse complement strand
CAATCTTAGCTGAAAAAAATATCAAGGGAATAGGTACAGTAGTACTAGGTACAGTAAGAGGTGATCTTCACGATATAGGTAAAAATTTGGTGGCTATGATGCTAGAAGGAGCAGGATTCGAAATAATTGATTTGGGGGTGGATGTGAGTCCTGAGAAGTTCATAGAGACAGCTAAGGAAAAGAAGGCAGATCTAGTAGGACTTTCAGCCCTCCTTACCACTACTATGCCCTCCATGAAGGATGTGGTCAAGGCGGTGGGGGACTCTGGTCTCAAGGATAAGGTTAAAGTGATGATCGGAGGTGCTCCCCTTACCCAAAGTTATGCTGATGAGATTGGAGCCGATGGCTATGCTCCCGATGCTGCCTCAGCGGTTGATGAGGCAAAGCAGCTCCTTGGCCTTGGTTAACAAAAACTACATTGAGATTTTTCAGAAGAGAAGGAAAGGTAACCAATGGTGAGAGCCAGCCCTTATTCTTTGATGTGTCTTGCTTGTAGGAGACAATGGTGACCCCTAAAGAAAGGGTTTTAACGGCCATAAGTCATAAAGAGCCGGACAGGGTTCCCGTTTGTGCCTGGTATACGCCAGAGGCAGAGAAAAAAGTATTAAAGTATTTCGGGATAGATAGCTTGCAAACAGAGACGTATAAGTCAGCCGGAGGTCCGCTTCCTTTGAAGATGGAGCACGATCTTCTCATTACCTGGATAGGCCCTTGCACAGGTTATTATGCTCATGATACTCCCGAATATACAGATGAATGGGGTATTGGCTGGAAATGGTTCAAGAATCCCAGTGGGGGAAGCTATACGGAAATGGTCCGTCATCCTTTGGCAAATCTGAAGGATCCAGACTCTTTCGATATTCCTGCCTTTGACGAGGATGGAAGGTACGAGGACTCTAGAGAGATGATCACCAAATACGGAGATGAATATGCTATAATGGGTGGGGTCGCCTGCACCTTGTTTGAACTTTCCTGGTATTTGAGAGGTCTGGAAAAGGTAATGGAGGATATGCTTATTAGGAAGGATTTTGCTCATAAATTTTTTGATAAGCTTATGAGATGGGTCATTGTAGCTGGAGGAAAACTGATTGAATTGGGGATTGATATAATCTGGATTGGAGATGATGTGGGGATGCAGGATAGAATGCTGATGGCCCCCGAACTATGGCGAGAATTTCTTAAACCAAGATACGCCTTGATCTTTGAGGAATTTAGAAAAGTGAATCCAGACATAAAGACTGCTTTCCATACCGATGGTTACGTGGAACCGATTATACCTGATTTTATCGAAATAGGATTAGATATTCTCAATCCAGTCCAGCCAAAATCCATGGATCCAGCAAAACTAAAGAAATTATACGGGGATAGGTTAACTTTCTGGGGTACCGTTGATATCCAGGAGGTTCTTCCTTTCGGCACGCCCAGCAGTGTCAAAGAGGAGGTTAAACTCCGCCTTAAGACGGTAGGAAAGGGAGGAGGATTGATCATTTCTCCCGCTCACAATATCCAACCAGATGTTAGCATTAATAACATTCTAGCTTTTTACAATGCCGCCAGGAAGTACGGTCGGTACCCTTTGAATTTTTAGACTACCCCAAAGAACTTTATTAAAAGTCACCGAGTCTGGATCTATTTATAATTTTTTAAAGCAGGGGGTTTCCCCAAATTCTATCTAAAATCTTAAGCTTTGTTACACAAAAAGTCCTTTTCCACTTTGCTATCTTCGCAATATCGCTTATATTCAGGATTTTCCAAAAAACATGTGAAATTTTTGGGAATATCCAAGTGTAAACTAGTATAATTTGGTAAGTTCCAAAACGGAGTCGATCACCATATCGGCATTTTCTGAGGAGGGTTGATTAGCGTTACGCAAGAGAATTGTGGTGACCCCTGCTCTCTTTCCCGCCAGCATGTCAAATTCATAATCTCCTATCAATATTACCTCTTCCGGCCGGACTCCCATTTTTTCACAGGCCAAGAGAACTGACTCTTTGGCTGGTTTAGGTGGAGCCTCTTTTCTGGTGATTATGGCGTCGAAATCCAGTTTGAACCTCTCAAGAATAATATCAACCGACTTCCTACTATTGCGAGTAACGATAGCACGTTTCATCTTTTTTTGGGAAAGAAATCTGAGTAACGCCGTAATGCCAAGATTCAGCTCTGATGTGAGGGCGGCCCTGGTTTCGTGATTTTCTAGAATCCTTAGAGCTCTTTTTTTCTCCTCTGGATCCTTGAGATGCTCGATCTGCTCAAGTACTGGCTCATCTAACTCTGAGCCGAAAATCTCCTTTCCTATCAGCTTGAAGTCAAGCCCCGATTTCACTATGACCCCATCCAGATCGAAAATAACGGCTTTTAAACTATTCATTTTTTTCATCATGGCTTATGCAAGTAGCACACCCAAACTGCCGGGTCCTAAGATATCAAAAGTTGGTTGGCAGGGATTTGGGAAAATCCTCGAGAACGTGTGCTCTAAGAATTTTCTTTCGAGCAGGAGAATAACACTTTTCTCTGGGGATGTCAATTTCACTTAAGGATTTTTTTGTGGTGAGTAGCCCCTTGACAATTTTTTTTTTTGCTTTATAATGGAGAGCAGTGGTAAAAAGTGGAGTGAGGTGGAGCACAACCGGAGGATTAGATGTTCATGGGGGAATACCACCATACCATAGACAAAAAGAACCGACTCATCATTCCCTCCTTCCTGCGTCAACAAGCCAAGGAGGGTGAAGATAGGTTTATTATTACCCGGGGATTGGATAAGAGTCTATTTCTCTACCCTCTATCGGAATGGCAAAATCTGGGAGATCGATTGACGAGCTTATCTACCACTAAATCCAATGCCCGGGCTTTTCTAAGACTTCTCTTCTCTGGAGCTCATCCAGTTCAGCCAGACAATCAGGGAAGAATGACCTTGCCGCAAACTTTGAAGGATTTTGCTCAAATTAAGGAGAAGGTTGCTGTAATTGGCGCTTTCAATAAGATAGAGATCTGGAGTGAGGAAAGCTGGGATAAGTACTACCGGGAGCAGAAATCCATCTTCGAGGAGTTATCGGAGAAGATTATGGATGTGGAGATTTGAAACTCCTTCATGAGCCGGTAATGGTCACGGAGGTTCTACACTGGCTTGCTCCAAAAGAGGGAGATGTTTATGTTGACTGCACTATAGGTACAGGTGGCCACAGTAGGGCTATCCTGGAAAAAGCAAGGGGAAGGATCACCTTGGTAGGGATAGATCAAGACGAAGAAACTCTCAAAGTAGCTAAAGAAACACTAAAGAAGTACCAATCGCATATCATCTTGGTCAAAGCAAACTTTAAACATCTCCCTCAAATTCTAAAAGAGAAAAAGATAAAAGAGGTAGGCGGTATACTTTACGATCTAGGACTGTCTTCTTTTCAGTTAAAAAGTCGAGAGAGGGGCTTTAGTTTTCGCTATTCTGCTCCCTTAGATATGAGAGTGGACAGGTCACAGAAAATAACAGCCGCTCATTTGGTGAATAACCTCTCGGCAGCTGAACTAGAGGATATCTTTTTGAAGTGGGGGGAGGAGAGATGGGCCCGGCGGGTGGCAGAATTTATAGTTCGACAGAGGCAAAAAAGTTCCCTTAAGACTACCTGGGATCTGGTAGAAGTGGCAAGAAAAGCTATCCCCGCTGAGGTTCGGAAAAAAAGAAGGATACATTTTGCTACCAAGATTTTTCAAGCTTTAAGAATCAAGGTAAATCAAGAGCTTGAAAATATAAAGATAGCTCTTCCCCTCAGTTTTGAGCTCCTGCGACCGGGGGGAAGAGTCTGTGTGATTAGCTATCATTCTTTGGAAGATAGAATAGTTAAAAGGGAATTTAGCCAAGGAGAAAAGAATAGGCTGAAGATCCTGACCAAAAAGGTAGTCAAACCTTCATCAAATGAGATTCTGGCCAACCCGAGTGCTCGTTCGGCTCGGCTAAGGGCAGTGGAAAGGCTATAAAATTGAAGTGGTTTTTACTAATCCTCGTTTTTATTTTGGGATTGGCAGGGATAGAGGTTTACAAGCACATGGAATTGGTCAGGAATGGCTACACTGTGCAGAGACTTCAAAGTAAGATAAAGAATGTGGAGAAAAAGAATGGGGTTTTAAAAAGAAAAATTTCGGCCTCCTTATCCTTGAGAAGACTGGAAGTTTATGCTCGAGA
This sequence comes from Candidatus Aerophobota bacterium, assembly GCA_030616535.1. Taxonomy (GTDB): domain Bacteria; phylum Aerophobota; class Aerophobia; order Aerophobales; family AE-B3A; genus AE-B3B. The sequence continues at coordinate 9,886 of JAUWXE010000020.1, read as the reverse complement.
GAGGCTAAATTTAGGGGAACCCGACGAAGTGAGATTTATCAGGGAAGAGTCGCCCCGGGATTAAAAAGTCCCCGAAGGAGACTTTCTTGGCTAGAAAAAGAGATTACAGAGTTCGCATCTATTTACCCTTTTTCCTTCTCTTTATTGCTCTGATTGTTCTGGAGACCCGTTTATATGACCTACAGATTCTAAACCACCATAAATTTTTCCGGCAGGCGAGCAAGGAACAGGTGAGATTAGTTGAGATTTCTCCAAAAAGGGGAGCAATTTATGATCGAAATTTGGAAAAACTAGCCGTTAATGTCCCTTCTTATTCTCTTTATGCTCGCCCGGGTAAGATTTCTCGTCCTGAGAGAGTAGCCCGGAAACTCTCTCCTATCGTAAAGATAAAAGTTTCCAGCCTGACAAAGAAATTGAGACAGAAGAAGGTCTTTGTCTGGCTAAAAAGAAAGCTCTCCCTGGCCCAGAAAAAGGCAGTTGAAGCACTCGGTCTCAAAGGGATAGGATTTGTGGAGGAAAGTAAAAGATTTTACCCTCAAGGGGAACTGGCCTCTTCTCTTTTAGGATTTGCTGGAGTGGACAATCAGGGATTGGCCGGGGCAGAGCTTTCTTATAACAGTGAACTACAAGGAGAGAAGGGTCATTTCTGGATAAGGGAAGATGCTCTGGGTTACGAAATTCCCTTTGCTAAAGATACTCTTCAGGCTCTGGTTCCTGGTAAGGACTTGGTCTTGACCTTAGACAGTGTCATCCAGTCCATGGTAGAACAAGAATTATCTCTTACCTTAAAGAAAACCAAGGCCAGATCCGTGGAGGCTCTGTTTATAGATCCCCAAACGGGTGAGGTTCTTGCTCTAGTCAACAAACCTGATTATGATCCTAACCATTACTCTGATTATTCACCCTTCACTAGAAAGAATAGGGTAGTTCAATCCCTTTATGAGCCCGGTTCATCTTTTAAACCCTTTACTGCCAATGCTTTATTACAAGAGGGACTGACAGATCTAAATGAGAAGATTTATTGTGGGGAATCAATCAGGGTTGCTAATCACCTATTTCATGACTGGAAGAATTTCGATCGAGACCTGAGTTTTATCCAGATTGTTCAAAATTCTTCAAATGTTGGAGTAATCGAGTTAGCAAGTAGGATGAAAAAGGAGAAATTCTATGAATACATTCGTCTTTTTGGCTTCGGAAGCCAAACCGGAGTAGATCTTCCCGGAGAAGGCAAAGGAATTGTTAGATCTCCTTCGGATTGGTCGCTTACCGATCTACCCGCTATCTCTATTGGTCAGGGAATTGCGGTCACTCCTATTCAGATGGTTACCGCTTTGAGTGCTCTCATAAATGGAGGAAAACTTCTAAGACCTTACGTGGTTAAATACGTGCACGGACCGGATGGTAAAATAATTAGAGAGAACCGACCTCTGGTAATAAGAAGAGTTTGCTCTGAGTCTTTATCTCAAACAATAAAATCACTTTTGGAAACGGTAGTAGAGGCCGGAACGGGAACAAGGGCAAGGGTCACCGGATATTCTCTGGGAGGAAAGACAGGGACGGCACAGATCCCTGCATCTAATAGAAGGGGATACCTTCCCAACAAGTACATTGCCTCCTTTATGGGTTTTGCCCCCGTAGACTCACCCAGAATCGCCGGAATTGTGATAATTAAGGAGCCTACGGGGGCATATTATGGAGGAGAGGTGGCGGCACCCCTTTTTGGAAGAATAATGAAAAGAGTCCTACCTTACTTAAATATCCTACCTCAAAAGGGGGAATTGGTTAAGACAAAGGAAAGGTTACCCTCTACCAAAAGGAACCTGAAGAAGCATCTAACCTCGCTTTTTTCCTCAGCAGCAGCTAATCTAAATGGGTCATGGCTGAGTTTCTTGACTAAATATTGACCAAAATTACTATGGGGGAAAAAGAGGAATCCGTGAATTTAAGAGAACTTATCACTGATATAGATGTAGAGAAAATAGCTGGTAATCCCGATTTGGAAATAGAGGGAGTAACCTACGATTCAAGGAAGATCCAGCCAAACTTCTTGTTTGTTGCTATTTCCGGCTTCAAAGAGGATGGCCACCACTTTATTCGTGAGGCTATAGAAAGAGGAGCCAAGGCAGTAATAGTAGAGGAAGAAATCCGAATCCCCTTCCCAAAAATAGTTTCAGTCAAAGTTCCTTCATCACGTTTGGCATTAGCTCAGATCTCTAATCGTTTTTATGGATTTCCTTCGGGGCAGATACGCGTGATTGGAATAACTGGGACCAATGGTAAAACCACTACCACGTACCTGATCGAGTCTATTCTCAAAAGATGTGGTTTTAGGGTGGGGAAGATATCAACCATTGATTACAGCCTGGGAAGGGGATTTTCTTTCTCTTCCATCACTACCCCTGAGTCAGAGGATTTGCAGCGAATGATCAGGGCCATGGTGGATGACCATCTTGACTATGTCGTGACAGAAGTCTCCTCCCATGCGCTCGTTCTTCACAGAGTTGAGGGAGTAGAATTTGATTGGGCTGTATTTACCAATTTTTCTCCGGAGCACCTCGATTTTCATAAAAACCTTGATGAGTATTTGGAAGCCAAAATCTCCTTGTTTAAAGGACTGGGCAAAAAGACGAAAAAGAAGGTGCCTAAAGGAGCCATAGTTAATATAGATGATCCTGTGGCAAATTATATTATGGCTGAGACTCCTTGCCGGATAATTACCTATGGGATTAAGAAAGAGGCCAATGTCCGGGGAAAGGTTTTAGAAGTCAGCTCTAACGGGGTTCATTTTATCCTGGAAGCTGACAGGATTGAGAAGATAAATCTATCTCTTCTGGGTATTCATAACGTTTACAATGCTCTGGCTGCTGCCTCAGTGGGGATGGGAGAAGAAATTTCTTTTGCTCTCATCAAGGAGGGGCTTGAGTCTTTAAGAAAGATCCCCGGCAGACTTGAACCTATTGAAAATTCGCAGAACTTGCGGGTTTTTGTGGATTACGCTCATACCGCAGATGGTCTAGAGAAGGTATTACAAGCTTTACGGGAAGTCGTTGAGGGGAGGTTATTGGTGGTATTTGGCTGTGGCGGCGATAGAGATAGACGAAAACGTCCCCTTATGGGTAAAGTAGCCCTGAAATTAGCTGACTATTCAGTCATTACTTCCGATAATCCCAGGAGCGAGGACCCTGAAGAGATTATTGTTCAGATTGAAAAAGGAGTAAAGGAGGCGGGAGGAGAAAGAGAAAGAGATTATCTGATTATAGTAGACCGCAGAGAAGCCATAAAGGAAGCTCTGGAGAGAATGAGAAAGAAAGACACCCTTCTTATTGCTGGCAAAGGTCATGAAAGAGTTCAAATTTTCAAAGACAGAGTAATAAAGTTCGAGGATAAGAAGGTAGTGCAAGATTTGCTTGGGAGAGAATAATATGATATGATGAAACTATGATTTTAAGGGGTCGAAAGAGTAGAGAAAGCCGATGCAGAATAACTTTTCCATCCAGGAGATAGTGAAAGCTACCCAGGGTAGACTGATCGGAAAAATCCCTGACATCTCCTCCATCTCACCTCATCAAATCTGTACCGATACCCGAAATCTTCAAAAGAGGGATCTCTTCGTTGCTCTTGTGGGTAAGAAGTTCGATGGACACCAATTTGTTGAGGAATCCAGCGAAAAGGGAGCCTGCGGAGCCATTGTCTCTGAATCAATTTATCCTCCCCGCAGAGATTTTTTTCTCCTGCAGGTGAAAGACACCCTCCGGGCTTTACAAGAACTAGCCAGATACCATCAGAGGAAACTCTCCTTACCTCTCATAGCAATAACAGGTAGTAATGGCAAAACCACAGTCAAGGAAATGATCTGGCAGATTCTGTCCCAGGAGTATCCGGTTTTGAAATCGGAAGGAAATTTTAATAATCAAATTGGAGTTCCCCTCTCCTTACTTAAGCTTTCCTCTTCTCATAGATTAGGAGTTTTTGAAATGGGGATGAATTCGAGAGGAGAGATTCAGCGCCTGGCTGAGATTGTTGAACCCCATATTGGCGTGATTACCAACATCCATCACTCTCACGTGGGATTTCTGGGAAGTCTGGAGGAAATTAAAGAAGCCAAGGCAGAACTCATTTCTCTGCTAAATAGAGATCCCACCAACTGGTTAGTTTTAAACCATGATAGTGAATGGACTCCTGAACTGATCTCAAAAGCCCGATGCAAGGTAATCACCTTTGGGATTGGCCAGGGATCCGACGTGGGAGCAGACAATATCCAGAACCACCAGGGGGTCATGAAATTTACCCTGACCTCTAAGAAAGGAGAGATTCCCATTCATCTTGCCATTCCTGGAGAATATAATGTATCTAATGCCCTGGCTGCCTGTGCCGTAGTCCTCATTTTGGGAGTTCCTCTACCTACCATGGCCCGGACTCTATCAAACTTTCAGCCTCTCCCTATGCATTCCCAGATATACCTATTGGGCAAATATAGAGTAATTGATGATTCTTATAACGCTAATCCAGAGTCTATGGAACAGGCTTTAAAACTGCTGAAGGAAATGAGAGGGGGTCGGAAAATAGCCATTCTGGGAGATATGTTGGAGTTAGGAGAAATGGCAGAGTTCTTTCACTATAAAATTGGAAGACTGATGGGGGAGTTAGACATCCAGGCTTTGTTTGCCCTGGGGGAATACTCCTATAAGACAGTTGTCGGGGCAAAAGAAGCCGGGATAGAAGAAGCTTTTTTCTTCCGGGATAAGAAAAGCCTGATCGAGAAGTTACTCACGTTTCTGAGGGAGGACGATTGTCTTTTGGTTAAGGGCTCAAGAGAGATGAGGATGGAGGAGATCATTGATAGATTAAGGATGAGATTATGCTCTTCTACCTGACTTCTTCTCTATGGGTACGTATCGCAGGGGCAGCTGTGCTTTCTCTTGCTTTGAGCCTGTGGGGAGGCAAGATAGGGATAAAGAAATTCAAAGAGGCAGGATGGGTTGATTTTGTTCGCAGGTTCACTCCCCCCACTCACCACGGGAAAAAAGGTATTCCGGTAGGCGGAGGGATTTTCATTACTTTTGCCCTTCTTTTGAGCCTTTTTGTCTTTGGCAATTTCACCAATAAGATGATTCTTCTTACTCTCTTTGTTTCACTTTCTCTGGGATTGATAGGATTCTGGGATGATAAGATCAAAATATTAAAAAAGAGCTCCCGGGGTCTCAGGATCAGAACCAAATTAGTCATTCAGTTGATTCCGGCCCTTGCGGTTGCCCTTTTTTTGTATTATCGGCCTTTTTTTGATAATCATCTCCGCATTCCTTTTACCGGAGCCAGTCTAGATATAGGGTGGGGATACATCCCTTTGATGGTGCTCATTCTGGTGTGTGTTCCTACTAGCGTCAATATTACCGATGGTCTGGATGGATTAGTTGCTGGCTGCATGCTGTTTGCCGGGGTGGCTTACGGTGTTCTAGTCTACGTGGCGGGAGCTACTCATTTTCATGGCTATCTAAATACTTACTATGTCCCCGGAGCAGAAGAGATGGTGGTATTCTGGGCAGCACTTCTGGGAGCAACTTTAGGATTTTTATGGTACAATCGCTACCCGGCTAAACTATTTATGGGAGAAACAGGAGCTCAGCTTCTAGGAGGAGCTCTAGCTATGACCGCTATCTTGATAAAAAGGGAAATATTGCTTCTTCTCATTGGAGGAGTCTTTGTGCTGGAGGCTTTATCTGTAATATTGCAGGTTATTTCCTTCCGGCTAACCGGGAGGCGTATCCTGAGAATGAGTCCCATCCATCATCATTATGAGCTTAAAGGAATGGAGGAGCCTAAGATTGTCGTCCGTTTCTGGATTTTAGCTCTTCTTCTGGCTCTGGCAGGATTAAGCAGTCTGGGGTGGTAAGGATAACGATGGTTAAAGGTAAAAAAGTACTGGTGCTGGGCATGGGAATTAGTGGTGTGGGAGCAATCCGTCTATTAAAGGAGAAGGGAGCACGGGTGACCGTTAATGAATTAGAGAATAACAAAGAGATGAGAGCTAGAGCGGGAGATTTTGAGAGAAACGGAATTAAGGTGATCCTGGGCTCACATCCATTTGAAATCCTTCCCGGACAGGAATTAATTATTGTTTCTCCGGGAATTCCTCCTCAGATTCCTCTACTTCGCCAAGCAGAAAAGCTACATATTCCTATAATGGGAGAACTAGAGCTAGCCTCCCGCTTTTTAACTGGTAGATCTCTCATTGCTATTACCGGCACCAATGGAAAGACTACCGCCACTGTTCTCACAGAGAAGATCCTGAAAAAAGCTCATAAAGATGTTATGGTAGCCGGTAACATCGGGATACCTCTTTCTGAAGCTGTTAGAAGACCCGGGAAGATAATTGTAACAGAGGTAAGTAGTTTCCAATTAGAAACTGTTAAGAGGTTTTCGCCTTTTATATCCTGTATTCTCAATATCTCTCCCGATCATCTGGATAGACATCCTGATCTTGGAGAGTATATTTGGCTTAAAAGTCGTATCCTCACCAATCAGAAATCAAATGGCTTTACCGTATTAAATAGAGATGATCCTCATGTTTACCCTCTGAGAAGAAAAACCAGAGCCGAGGTTATCTTTTTTAGTCAAAAAGAGAAGCTGGAAAGAGGAGTTTTCCTTAGAGGATCTCACATAATAAGAAAGTTTGAGGGAGAGGAGGTAGTTGTTTCTACTCCTGAGATTAGCTTTGCCGGATCTCATAATCTGGAAAATATCCTCTCTGCCATAGCTATTGCCTCCCTTTATCGGTTAGAGACAGAAGCAGTGAAAGAGGCTTTGCTGGAGTTTAAGGGACTGCCTCATCGCTGCGAGCCGGTGGCCAGGATAAGAGGAGTGGATTTTATAAATGATTCTAAGGCCACCAACGAGGAAGCGGTAAAAAGCTGCCTTGAGTCCATAAAACAGCCAATTATTCTCATTATGGGAGGAAAGGATAAGGGAGCCAATTTCTTTTATCTTAAAAATGTCATAAAGAAAAAGGTAAAAAGGCTAATCTTGCTTGGGCAGGCTAAAAAAGTCATTAAAGCTCAGTTAGATAACGTCTGTCCCCTCTCGGAAGTAGAAAATATGAGAGATGCAGTAAGAGAGGCTTTTAATAAAGCTAAAAAAGGTGATTGTGTTCTACTTTCACCTGCCTGTGCCAGTTTTGATCAGTTTAAAAATTATGAGGAGAGAGGGGAAGTTTTTAAAGAGGAGGTGAGAAAATTAGATTCATAAATTGAAGGCTGGAGAAGATTTTGACTATCCTTTACTGGTTGCTACTTTAATACTCTTAGGTATAGGACTGCTGGAACTTTTTAGTGCCAGCGCAGCCTATGCCTATGTTTATCGCGGAGGTGATCTTTATTATTTTCTCAAGCGTCAGCTGCTGTGGCTGGGACCGGGTCTTGTCTTTCTCTGGCTGGCCAGCAGGTTTAATTATCAGAAATATCAGACCATATCGAGATTCCTTCCTCCTTTTATTATAATTTTACTTTGTGCTGTCTTCATACCTGGTATAGCTAAACCCACCCGTGGTGTACACCGCTTGATTGGCCTTGGCTTTATCACTTTCACTCCCAGTGAATTTACCAAACTGGGTCTAATCATCTATCTTGCCTCTTCTCTGGTAAGAAAGAAAGAAAAGATGCAAAGTTACATTAGTGGCTCTCTACCCTATTTTATTATCCTGGGAGTTATTTCTGTTCTGGTGATGATAGAGCCGGATCTAGGATCGGCTCTAATTATAGCCATACTAGCCTTCATTCTTCTCTACGCCGGAGGTGCCAGAGTTTCTCACCTTGCCTATACTGTGATTCTAGCTTTGATACCTTTGTCTTTCTCCATATTCAAGATAGGCTATCAAAAAAGCAGGATAATTGGATTTCTTTATCCAGAACAGGACCCTCAGGGAATAGGATTTCAACCTCTGCATTTGAAGATCTCTATAGGCTCAGGGGGCCTGTGGGGTCTGGGGCCAGGTCAGGGGAAAGAAAAACTCTTCTATCTTCCTGCTCCCCATACCGATTCTATCTTCGCCGTCATTGGAGAGGAACTTGGTTTTATTGGAACCAGCGTCATTGTAGCTTTATTTTTTGTCATAGCCCTGCGTGGTTTTAAGATTGCTAGAAAAGCACCGGACGGTCTAGGCAAGCTTATGGCTCTCGGACTAACCTGTCTCATTCTCGTTCAGGCCATTGTCAATATGGGGGTGGCCACAGTAATTCTTCCCACAACCGGAGTTACTCTGCCTTTCATTAGCTATGGAGGCTCTTCCTTAATAGTCTGTCTGACAGCGGTGGGGATATTGTTGAATATTTCTAAAAATAAAGATTCGAAGAACACCGACTAACCTCATCTTTATAAGTAATGGCTTTAAGAGACCTTAAATGCTAGAGGTTGAGATTAAGGCAAAGATAGAGATTGAACCAATAGGAAAGAGGTTAGGGGAGTTAGGGGCAAAGTTTATCAACCGTACCCATCAAAAAGATGTGTATTTCAGACATCCCTGTCATGATTTTAAAAAAACTGATGAAGCCTTGAGAGTGCGGAAAGTTAAAGATGAGTATTTTTTAACTTACAAAGAGGCAAAGCTTGATCCAGAGACGAAAACCAGAAAAGAGATCCAGATAAGGATAGAGAAGGGGGGTATTTAACCTTTTAAAAAGTTTGGGGTTTTCCCCGATGAGAGAAGTGGAGAAATGGAGGAGTTTTTATCAGTGGAAGGATCTGAAAATTTACCTGGATGAAGTAAAAGGATTAGGAAATTTCCTGGAGCTAGAAGGAACCTCCTGGAAGGATAAAGAAAAGATGTTCGGGATTTTGCAAAAGTTAGGTATAGAAAAAAGAAAGCTCACCAGGAAGTCTTATCTTGAACTTCTTGAGAGTCAGGCCGAAAAATAAATCCGTTAAAATAGGTCAAAAGCCAAGGAGTGCGAGTATGAGAATAGGTGTGGTAAGTGATAGTCATAAAAATCTAGATAATCTAAAGTCAGCGGTTCACAAGCTTATTAAAGAAAAGGTACAAGCCATTATACATCTGGGGGACGATTACGATGATGCTAAAGTTCTGGAAGAGTTTGAGGTTGAAGTAGTGAAAATTCCCGGGGTTTTCAGCACCTATTATCAGGATCCTCAGATACCCAATCGTCTGGTTAAGGATTTTGACGGAGTAAAAACTCTTATCACCCATGCTCCCACCCCTCACAAAAATGACCCACCGGGTGAGCTTTCACTGGAGAAGATAATAGACCGCGAGAGAATAAAGGTAGTTCTCTATGGTCATACTCATATCCCCCAGATAAAGGAAAAAACTGAAGTCTTGTGGGTAAATCCTGGCCATCTGCAAAAAGAAGACAAAAAAGGCTTTCCTCCGAGCTTTGCCGTAGTTGACTTTGATAAAGGCAAAGTGACAACAAGGATCGTTGATCTGCAACAAGGAAAGGATCTGATGAATTACCAATTTTCTCCTGCTTCTTAGAGAGATACTTTGCGAGCTGAGGAAGCTAAACAAAAGTGAAGATAGTCAGGGCAAAATATAAGATAAATCTAAATGGGAGAAGATGGGATGAGGTTTTGCTATGAAATTCCTTAGAATTTCAGGTAACTTTAATCCGGCTATGGAGAGATTCTTGAAAGTTCTCAGGGATCTGGAAAAAGATAAGGGGTGACTAAAATGGCCAAAAAAGCTATAGGGAAGATAGAAAAACTTCCTGTGGAGCATTTCAAAAAGCCTGGAAGAAAGCTCTATCTTGTCCCCCTTTTACCGGTAGTAGAATCCCACCCAAAAGGTTTACCCAAAGATTATCCGGCGAAGCTTGAAGCTTACTGGAATGAGGTAAACCTCCGTCTGGACGATCTGGGAAGCAAGGTTGGAAAGATT
>JAUWXE010000066.1 GCA_030616535.1 Candidatus Aerophobota bacterium | reverse complement strand
CTCAGTAGCCTCAGGAATAAATAATTTTTGGCCTACCTTAATAGCACTGGAAGATAAACGATTAGCTTCTTTGATCTCCTCCTGAGAAACTCCATAGGTACGAGCAATTCTCCATAGGGTCTCGTACCTTTTGACTGCATGCCACACTCCCTTTTTGTAGGGGATGAGAAGCTTTTGGCCCGGATAAATCTTTGAACGGCGTGAAAGACCATTTATTTCTAGAATTCGCTTTAAGAGAATCCCATAGCGCCTGCTTATAGCATAGAGAGTATCTTTTGCTCTTACCGTATAAAGCCGAGAAGGAGGAATAGAAGAACTCCAGGTATTACTTAGCAAAGCAAAGCTGCTAAGCATAACAGTCAGAGCAAAAATTACTCCTTTCTTCTGGAGAATGATGCTACTGGCTAATTTCATGTTTTTTTTTGGCAGCGTTTGTCAGAATAGTTGGGACCTCTGCATTGAATAGTATGGAAAAGCCAGAAAATTTCTAACGCTCGGATGCGCTCGGCTCAGCTTCAAATCCCCTGAGTCTTGTGCACCTTAGATTGTTCTTGCGATTCACGAAATACGAACGACGAGATACGAACTTGTGGTCGGGATGGTGGGATTTGAACCCACGACCTCCTGCTCCCGGGGCAGGCGCGCTTACCAGGCTGCGCTACATCCCGATATTCCCTAAGAGAAAATTCTTATTACCTTCATGAACCCCAGACTCGCCGATAGAACAATACCACCAGCCAGACAAACTCCTATGCAGATGCCGACAAAAGAATACTTGATCTCCAGGGATAAAAGAAAGCTTACCAGGACCCCTGTCCAGGCTCCGGTGACGGGCAGGGGAATGGCTACCAGCAGAATAAGACCTACAAATCCATATCGTCTTACTAAATTCTCTCTCTTTTGGGCTCTTTTCATGGTCCAGTTGAGGATCTTTTCGGCTGCTTTATATCGCCCCAGAAAGATAAATAGCCTTCTGAGTAGCAAAAGAAGAGGAAATACCGGTAATATGTTGCCAGCTACGCTTATCAAATAAGCCTTCAGAGGAGAAAGTCCCTGTGATAAAGCAAAAGGAAGTCCTCCTCGCAGCTCCGAAAAGGGAAGCATACTTAAAAATAAGGTTAAACTCTCAGGTCTTGCCAACAAACTACTCGTTTCCAACACCCTCACTCCAACCGTACTTTCCTATCAGGGGAACAAAAATGCATCTCTCCACAGTTTTACTTCTTACCCGCCCCTTCTTTTTTCTAAATACCTTTAGTTCTTGGGAGTAGGTACTGCCCACCGGTATAACCATTATCCCCTCGTCCTTAAGTTGATTTATCAAAGGCTGAGGTGCTTGTTTAGCCCCGGCGGTTACCAGAATACGTTCATAGGGAGAATACTTCTCCCATCCCATCGTTCCATCACTGACAAAGATCTTAACCTTAGAATATCCCATCTTTTTTAGAAGTGAGTCTGCTTTTTGAGACAGACTTTTTATTCTCTCCACACTATAAACTTCTTCAGTCAGCTCTGCCAGAATGGCCGTTTGGTATCCTGAACCGGTACCGATCTCAAGAACTCTCTCACACCCCTTCAACTCCAGGCTCTGAGTCATTAGAGCAACCATATAGGGTTGAGAGATCGTCTGTCCCTCGCCAATGGACAAGGGAAAGTCTCCATAAGCATCTTTTTGCAGATCGCAAGGGACAAATTTTTCCCGTTCTACCTTGTAAAAAGTCGCCAGTACTCTCTCGTCATTAATCCCGCGAGTAATGAGCTGATCTTTTACCATCTCCTGGCGCAGCTTTTTATAATCCAACCTTGGCTCCTCTATATTCTATCACAAAAATCACCGCAGTCAATTTGTGGCCTTAATTAAGGCTCCGGAGATCTTTCTTTTTTAATTTTCCTATCTTTTATTAAAATTCGTGAGAGAACACGCTGGATAGGTTTATTCTTTACCTCTTTCAACCTCTCTTTTATTCTGGCCAATTCCTCTTTTCCTAGGGTAATCCTTACTTGGGCAGCTTTAATTTTTCCCTTTCTCTGTTTCTTGACCTCGCCCAATCGAAAATAGATATTTTTGATTGACCCTCCTCCCAGTCTCTGATTTAACCTCGATATTATCTCATTCTTGAGGTAGGTGAGTTGAGTTAGCCATCCTGAACTGTCCACCTTAATAAAAAGGTTTCCTTTTCTTACAAAAAGAGGAAAGCTATGTCGACTTATTTTCTCCCCTGTCACCTCCTCCCATAGATTTAATGCCTTCATTTCTTTTAGCTTCTTGTCTAGGCTCAATTTATTAAAGACCCTCTCTAATACGTCACCGACCGGGGAAGGAAAACTATTCCGTTTCATCTCTTTCTCTTTATCGTGTTACTCTTTACGTGATAAAGCCACCCCTCTTTGGTAAAAGATGGCTCAAATAAAGAAAGGTGGGTCGTGGTAATAAATACCTGACTTTGCTGTTTAACCAGATCTAGCAGCAGTTTCTGCCTCCCAGGATCAAGCTCGGAAGCAACGTCATCCAAAAGAGTCACTGGACGCTCACCTTCTCTTAAGCTCACCAGACCAAGTTCGGCCAATTTTAAAGAGAGAGTTGCTACTCTCTGTTCTCCTTGAGAGCCAAAAGAGCGCAGGTCAACCCCATCAGCAAGAATAAGAAAATCGTCCCGATGAGGTCCGATGAGGGTCGTCTCTAGCTCCAACTCCTTTGTTCTTCTTAGTTTTAACTCTTTCCGGAAAATCTCTATTATCTCCTCTTCACTTATGATTGGGGTAGGGTCCTTTAAAAAAGAAGATCTGTAAATCAGACTGATCTTTGAATCTTTCCCCATCACCCTCGGATAAATCTCTTTAAAAAAGGACTCTAGCTTTTCCAGCCCTTCTAGACGCAGCTTAACTATCTTAGACCCTAGTTCAACTAACTGTTCATCCCAAATATCTAGCTGTTGGTCGATGGTTTTTCTCGTCTTATTCAGAAAAAAAAGATGATTTCTCTGAGAGAGAACTCTAAGGTATGAAGATCTCAGGTAGGAGTAGCGGAAATTAAACAAGGGCAGCTTAGCATCCAGAAAATCTCGTCTCTCTTGAGGGGAGCCCTTAACCAGCCAGATATCGTCAGGGGAGAAGGTAACCATCCAGAGCCATTTATTAGGATTTCTCAAACCTACGCGGTGAGAGTCTACTTTCCTAATCTTAGAAATTTTCCGATCCAGGAAAACCTCATAAGTAAAAAGTCTCTCAGACTTAACCGCTTCTCCCTTTAGATAAAGACTAGGTTGTCCCCACTTGATTAGCTCCTCATCGGTTTTGGTGCGAAAAGACGTGCCGTGTCCCAAACAGTAAAGAGACTCCAGGAGATTGGTCTTACCCTCTCCATTATCTCCCCAGAAAAGATTTAATCGGGGAGAAAACTCTAAATCCAGGCGTGCGAAGTTGCGAAAGTTAGATACAAATAAATTCTTTACCCACGACTCCCTTCCTTGCCAGGAAAACCTCAAATATCTTTCCCTCCATGGGCACAGTAGTTAGGGGTCAGGAGTGAGCAGTCAGTAAATAAAATTTTAGAATGCTCACTTAAGCTTCCTCTGCCTCTAGTCTTACCGGCATCACCACATTGATATAGTCCTTGCTCCTACTGGGTCGAATCACTCCTGGGTTTACGGAATCTGTTAATTCGAGACGGATTTCCCCTTCTTCCAGATTTTTAAAGACATCCAAAAGATACGTAGAATTAAAGCCTATTTCGATCTCACCTTCCTCTTCCGACCTTACCGCAACCTCCTCCCGTGCCTGGCCCATTTCAGGAGCACTAGCACTTATATACAAAATGTTTCCTTGCAATTTAAATTTGACCAGGCGTGACTTCTCGTCAGCCAGGAGAGAAACCCGTCTCACGGCACTATAAAGCTCATCTCTGTCGGTAAGAATTGCTATGTTGTATTCAGTGGGAATCACCTCCCTATAGTTGGGAAACTTTGCCTCGACCAGTTGAGAAATAAGAAGCACAGGTTCCATCTGAAAGAAGATCTGTCTTTGGCTTATTCCTATCTTTACTTCTTTTTCTTGACCCAGGATTCGGACCAGCTGCTGCAGTGCCGGTAAAGGGATTATAACCTCAGCCCGCATCTGTTCTGAAGGAGCTAGAGGGATGCGAATGAAGGCCAGGCGTCTTCCATCAGTGGCTACCATCTTTAGCTCTTTCTCCCCAGTCTCGAGATACATTCCGTTTAAATTTTGACGTGTTTCATCCCGGGAGGCTGCAAAAACCGTTCGCTGAATCATCTCTCTTAAGTTTTCTGCAGGGACAGAGAAGGTCTGTTTTGCTTCCAGACTGGGAATCTCGGGAAACTCGTCTGAAGAAAGACCAAGAAGGTGAAAGGTTGCCTTCTCACAGCTTATAGTTGCTTTGGTATCAGGGGCATCTAGATTTACCTCGCAGGGAGGGAGTTCTCTTAAGATGTCGAGAATCTTATCACCTGGTAGGCAAATCTCACCTTCTTCTTGAACCTGACCTGGGAAAGAAGACCGAATAGTAGTTTCTAGATTGGTAGCGGTCAGACTCACCCTCCCTTCCTTAGCTACCATCAAAACATAGGTAAGTATAGGAAGTGTCGTACTGGTTAAAGCGTTCTGTGCCACCCGCATCCCCTCTAAGAAATCCTCTTTCTTACAGATAAACTTCACTCTTTTCTCCTTTGTTGGTCTTGTTTCTCTGACTACCTGTTGATCAAATTATTTATTTTATCAAAGTCCTTAATTAATGCCGGATAAAGACTACCATAAACTTTATAACATCCATTTGGGCCTCGATATAATTGGCTCTCTTTTCTTTACTCAAGCTAATCCCACTGAATTTTGCGGGGTTTTTCTCTTAAAAGGATCTCCTTTAAAAAAGTAACTGCTTTTTCTATTCCTTCTCTGGCTGACATTAAACTATCTTCGTGTTCGATGGAGAGGACATAATCATATCCCACCAGTCTTAAGGTACTCAGGAAATCCTTCCAGAAGTCATAACTGTGTCCGTAGCCAACTGTACGAAAGATCCAGGATCTATGAATCTCGTCAGAATATGGTTTTGCATCAAGCACCCCATTCAAAGTAGAGTTCAGGGGATCGATCTTGGTGTCCTTGGCATGTACGTGATATATGGCATCGCCCAATTTTCTCACTGCGACCACGGGATCTATACCCTGCCAGAAAAGATGGCTGGGATCAAAATTGCAACCAATTGCTTCCCCGGCTGCCTCTCTTAATCGGAGCAATTTCTCCGGAGTGTGTACGGCATCGCCGGGGTGCATCTCTAGGCATACCTTTACCCCATGGTCGCTCAGAAATTTAGCCTCTTCTTTCCAGTAGGGGATAATTTTTTCCTCCCACTGCCATTTAATTATTTCCGAAAAGTAGGGAGGCCAGGGACAGGTTACCCAGTTGGGATATTTACTGGAATCAGGAGCACCTGGACAGCCGGCAAAGGCGTTTATTCTCTCCACTCCCAATTTTTCAGCTAAAAGAGCAGTACTGCGAATTGTCTTGCGGTGCTCCTTAGCAATAGCTTCTTGAGGATGTAGGGGATTACCGTGGCAGCTAAGGGCACTGATGAACAATCCCCGCTCGCTCAAGACTTTCTTGAATTTACCTAATTTAGCCTCACTAGACAAGAGCTCCTCAGGATTACAATGGACATTCCCCACAAAATTCCCGGTCCCGATCTCTACCGCATCCACTTCGAACTCGGCTACGGTGTCCAAAGCTTCCTCCAAAGGACGATCACTAAACAAAGCAGTAAAGACACCCAGTTTCATCTAATTCTCCTTTCGTTTCTTGACTTTTCCATTAGTCCCTTAAGATCTTGAATACTCCTTCCCATTACCTAAATATTGAATCTATTTTAGCCAGGCCCTCCTAATTTGTCAAGAACGATTTGCGGAAATCCCAGGACCGCTCCCTTCCTGTGCCCTTTCCACAGGCGACAGCCCGAACCAACTTAGCTTCCTTCCAATTTGCCTCATTTTATCCCAGTCTAGCTCATTCATGGACACTGGTATAATATAGGGAGATAGATCTATTTGGACACCAAAATGTTGGCCAAAGATGTCTTGCAGGGAAAAATGGGGCTAAACAAAGAATCTGCCAGATATTGGAGGGCGAGTGATTGCAAGGATGGTT